>NZ_JBSRTQ010000032.1:0-32722 GCF_055129145.1 Albimonas sp.
CCATTGGGGTCGGACGGGTTGACCGCGGTGACCCGCATCTGCCCGGCCTGACGCTCGACATTGCGCACCGCGCCCTCTTCGCGCAGGTCCACCTTGTCCTTCAGGAACAGGTTGAGCGGGGTCGAGGACAGCGGCGCCGTCTGCTTGCCGCAGTCGCGCATGTCGTAGACCACCACCCACGTCCCGTCGGAGACCACCAGCGAGGGGTTGGGGGGCGTGTATTCGAAGCGGATGCGCCCGGGGCGGTCGATATAGAACCGCCCGTCTGAGGTCTCGCCATCCGGGGCGATCTGCACGAAACCGCCCTCGGCGGTGTCGAGCGCGTTGAGATAGGCGGAGATGCGGGCCAGGTCGCGTCCATCCTGCGCCGCGGCGGGGGCCGGGGCGAGGGCGGGCGCGAGGACGGCGAGCGCCAGCGCGGCGGCGGCGAGAAGGGAGCGTCGGGTCATGGCGTCCTTTGTAGTCCATTCGCAAGCGGACCCCAAGGGCGCCCGGCACGGGGCTCAGATAGGCGCCGATCTGGGCGATTCCGCGGCCCCGCCCGCCCCATCGCGCCCCGTCGCGCGGGTGTGATCCGCGTGCGCCGCAGGTATGCCACGCGAAAGAGTTTGGTTTTAGCGGGGCGGCGCCGGATTAAGGTTTATGAATTGCGGGGGAGGGGCGCGGCCCATGGATTGGAATCTCGATGTTCTCGACAAGATGGCGAGCGTCGGCGCGTTCTGTCTGGCGGTTGTCTTCGCGTTCAAATGGCGCAGCGTGGGTCGGGCGCTGGGGCTGATCAAGCGGCCGCCGGCCCCGGTGCGCGCGGCCCCGGCCCGTGAGGTCTACGGCCGTGACGAGGCGGTCGAGGCGATCCGCGCATCGCTGATGAACCACGAGACCGGCGTGATCCTTCCCAGCGCAAGCGCGGTCGCCGTCACCGGGACCGGGGGGCTCGGGAAAACGACCCTCGCCAAACTGTGCGCGCAGCGGTTCAAGGGCGAGTTCGACCAGATCCATTTCATCCCGGCGGAAACCGAGACCCAGCTTCTTCACCATCTGGGCGCCATCGTCGGGACGGAGGCGGAAGGCGGCGCGCGGGCGCGGGCCGAAGCCGCGCTGCGGGTCCTCAAAGCGTCGGACAAGTCGTGGCTGATCATCTACGACAACGTGCCGTCGCGCGACTTCATCACGCCGTGGATCCCGGACGGCCGGCGCACCCATTGCCTGATCACCACGCGGATCGACGACTGGAACCGGCCGGGCTTCCGGGCGCATCGGCTGGACCGGTTGACGCCCGGGGCGGCGGTGACGGTGCTGACGGCGGAAGCGCAACGGACCGACCCGGACCCGAATGCGGGCAGGCTGGCCGAGGCATTGGATTTCCTGCCGCTGGGACTGGTGCAGGCGGGGGCGCTGCTGCGCGAGGATCGGACGAAAAGCTGCGCGGACTACCTCGCCGACATGGGCAAGGTCATCCAGACCGCATCGCAGGCGGGGGACTATCCCGACAGCATTTTCAAATCCGTGACGCTGTCGCTGCGCGGACTGCCGCTGGACGAAATCGCGATCCTCAATGTCTTCGCCTATCTGGCGCCGGACGGGCTGGAGGCGCGGTTGCTGACGGACGTGGCGACGTCGGAGCGACCGCCGGAATTCCTTGAGGACCTGACCGAACCGCTTCGCGATCTCGCGGCGGATCGGTCGCGGGTGGAGCGGGCGTTGGCGTCGTTGGCGCGGCGGTCGCTGCTGGCGCCTGAGGGGACGGAGGGGGCGGCGCGCTATTCGCTGCATCGCCTGACCGCCGCCGTGGTGCGGGCGCGGCTGGCGACGCCGAGGGATGAGGTCTCCTCCAATGCGAAAGCCGCGGCTGCGGTGGTGGCGGCGGCGTTTCCGGGAGGGTCGCGGAACCCTGCTTACATCGAAAACTGGCCGGACTGCGCGCGGCTGGCGTCGCATGTCGCGACGCTGCACCGGCTGGAGGCGCCGGGTCCGCCGCGCACGGCGGCGATGGACTATCTCTACAATCAGGCGTCGGGCTATCTCGGCGAGCAGGCGCAGCATGAGGCGGCGCGCGTCTATGCGCAGGCCGGACTGGCGATCAAGGTCGCGCGGCTTGGGCCGGATCATCGGGCGGTCGGCGCCGGGCAGACGTCGCTTGGGTTGAGGTTGAAGGACCTCGGCGAGCTGGACGCGGCGGAGCAGGCGTTGCGGGAGGCGCTGCGGATTACACAGGCGCTGGGCGCGGCGGCGGCGGTGGACCTACCGATCGACCTCAGCAATTATGCGCTCGTGCTCCAAGCCCTCGGCGTGCGCGACCTATCGTCGGGCGAGACGGCTGCAGCGGCGGCGCGGTTCGAAGAGGCGGAGGGCAAGTATCTGGAGGCCCTGAGGCTCGATCGCGCCGCCGGGCGGCGGGCGGAGGAGGCGAGGGACCTCAACAACCTCGCGGGGCTCTACGACAAGATGGGACGGCGAGACGACGCGCTGGCGCGGGCCGGGGAGGCTGTGGCGGTCTGGCGGGAGGCCGATCTGCCGAGGAAAGATCCGCGCTTTGCTACGTTTCTCCGCACGCTCGGCGCGTTGCGACTCAAGGGCGGCCATCCGGCGGCGGCGCGGGGGGATCTGGAGGCGGCGCTGGGGATTTTCGAGGCGGCGTTTCCGGACAACCCAGCGCATCCGGATCGGCGCAGCACGGCCGGGTGGCTCGCGGGCTGTCTCTTCGCGCTCGACCCGCCGGAGGGGGCGGCGGCGGAGGCGCTTTGCGCGCGCTATGGGCTCGACCCGGACGCGCGCCGGGCGGCCGCGGCCCACTACATGGGCCGCGGCTGAGGCGGGGTCAGGCGGCGGCTTTGGCCTCGGGGCCGAAGCGGCCGTAGAAGGTCTCGCCCTTCGCGGCCATCTCGGTCAGCAGGGCGGGCGTCGCGAAGCGGGGGCCGAATTTCGCGGCGAGCCCGTCGGAAATCTCCGCCGCACGCCCCGCGCCCAGAATATCGAGCCAGGAGAACGGGCCGCCCGACCACGGCGCGTAGCCCCAGCCGAGGATCGCGCCGACGTCGCCCTCGCGGATATCCTCCAGCACGCCCTCCTCCAACGCACGGACGGCCTCCAGCGTCTGGGCCATCATCAGGCGGTGCTTCACCTCGGTCACGTCGGGTTGGGCCTCGGCCACCGGGCACTTTTCGGAGAGGCCGGGCCAGAGCCCGAGGCGCTTGCCCTTGTCGTCATAGGCGTAGAGGCCGGATTTCGACTTGCGCCCCAGACGGCCCTGACCGACCAGCCAGTCGACCAGATCGTCGGCCGGGTTCTCGGGATAGGCGTCGCCCATCGCGGCCTTGGTGGCCTTCGCGATCTTCTGGCCGAGGTCCAGCGCCACCTCGTCCATCAGCTGAAGCGGGCCGAGCGGCATGCCCATCTGGGTGGCCGCGTTCTCGATCAGCGCAGGCGCCACGCCCTCGGTCACCATGCGGGCGCCTTCGTTGATATAGGGGATGATGCAGCGGTTGGCGTAGAAGAAGCGGGCGTCGTTGACGACGATCGGGGTCTTGCGGATCTGGCGGACGAAGTCGAGCGCCTTGGCGACGGCCTCGGGGCCGGTTTCGCGGCCCTTGATGATCTCGACCAGCATCATCTTGTGGACGGGCGAGAAGAAGTGGATGCCGATGTAGCGGCTCGGGTCCCTGTAATTCTTCGCCAGTTCGGTGATCGGCAGGGTGGAGGTGTTCGACGCGAACACCGCGTCCGGCCCGAGCGCCGCTTGCGCGGCCTGGGTCACCGTCGCCTTCACGCCCGGATCCTCGAACACCGCCTCGATCACCAGGTCGCAGCCGGCGAGCCCCGCGTAGTCGGCGGTGGCGGTCACCCGGCCCAGAACCTCGACCTTCTTCGCCTCGGTCACCCGCTTCTTCTTCAGGCCGTCGTCGAGCAGGCCGGTGATGAAGCCGACGCCCTTGGCGGCCGACGCCTCGTCCCGGTCCAGCAGCACCACCTCGATGCCGGCCTGGGCCGAGACATAGCCGATGCCGGCCCCCATGAAGCCGCCGCCGCCGAGGATGCCGATCTTGCTCACCCGCTGGTCGGACACGCCTTCGGGCCGCACCGCGCCCTTCTCCAGCGCCTCCTTGTTGAGGAAGAGCGAGCGGATCATCGCGCCCGAGGACGGGTTCATCAGCACCTTGGTGAACCAGCGCGCCTCGATCCGGAGCGCGGTGTCGAAGTCGACCATCGCGCCCTCGTAGACCGCCGCCAGCAGCGCCTTGTGGGCCGGATAGGCGCCCTGGGTCTTGCCGTGGATCATCGCTGCGGCGCCGACGAAGGTCTCGAACCCCTGGGCGGAATAGGGGGTCCCGCCGGGCATCTTGTAGCCCTTGGCGTCCCAGGGCTTCACGATGTCCGCGTCCTTCGCGCCCAGCACCCAGGCCTTGGCGGCCGGGATCAGGTCCTCGGGGGCCACGACCTCGTCGATCAGACCGGCGGCCTTGGCCTTGTCCGGGGCGACCATCTTGCCCTCGACCAGGAACGGGGCCGCCCCCATCACGCCCAGCATGCGGGCGACGCGGGTGGTGCCGCCCGCGCCCGGGAAGATGCCGACCATGATCTCGGGCAACCCGATCTTGGCCCTGGGGTTCGCCGCCGCGAACCGGCGATGGCAGGCGAGCCCCAGCTCCAGCCCGATCCCCGCCGCCGTGCCGGGCGAGGCCCAGGCGATCGGCTTGCCGCCCTTCTTCGTCTTGCGGTCCATCCCCGCCAGCTCGATTTTCCGGAGCAGGGCGTGCATCTGCATCACGCCGTCGAAGAGCCCGCGGGCCGGGTCGTCCCCCGCCCCCGCCTTCATCCCGGCTAGGATGTTCAGGTCCATTCCCCCCGCGAAATCGGCCTTGGCGGAGGTCAGCACGATGCCCTTCACCGCGTCATCCGCCAGCAGGGCGTCGATCGCGGTGTCGAGCGCGACCAGCCCCTCCAGCGTCATCACGTTCATCGAGCGGTCGGGCAGGTCCCAGGTCAGGACCGCCACGCCGTCGGCATCGGTCTCGGAGCGGAAAATCGAGGTCATGTCATTCTCCCTTTGGGGGATCAGAGGGGGCTGCCGTCGCGGCGCGTGAAGGTCCCGGTTCCGTCGGGGCCGTCGCGCACGACCAGGTCATGATCGGAATACCAGCAGGTCTCGAACGGGGTCCGCGTCCCCACCGCGATGAACACGGCCGGGGTCTCGGCGCGGTTGATCAGGTGGTGGCCGACAGGCGTGTTTCTGGCCCAGGCGGCGCAGTCGCCGGGCCGCAGGACGGTTTCCGCGTCGTCTTCGACCAGCACCGCTTCGCCCGCGAGCATCACCAGGAATTCGTCCTGCTCCTCATGCCAGTGGCGCAGCGAGGACAGGGCGCCGGGCGGCAGCGTCACATGCTGGACGCCGAACTGGGTCAGCCCGCCGGCGTCGCCCAGCGCGCGCTGGCGGCGGGTTCCCACCGCCTCGGCGAGCGGGCCGGGATAGTCGGAGCCGATGCGCTCGGGGATCGCTTCGACGTCGATCCTGGGCATCAGAGACGCTCGATGATCGTGGCGGCCCCCATGCCGGACGCGACGCAGAGGGTCGCCATCGCGGTGCCCTTGCCGGTGCGCTCGAGCTCATCGAGCATGGTGCCGATGATCATGGCACCCGTCGCCCCCAGCGGGTGACCGAGCGCGATGGCGCCGCCGTTCACGTTGACCTTGGAATGGTCGACGTCGAAGGCCTGCATGAAGCGCAGCACCACGGCCGAGAACGCCTCGTTCACCTCGAAGAGGTCGATGTCGGAGATCGACATGCCCGACAGCTTCAGCGCCTTTTCGGTGGCCGGGACCGGGCCGGTCAGCATGATCGTCGGGTCGGAGCCGACCTTGACCGAGGTCCGGATCCGTGCGCGCGGCTTCAGCCCCATCGCCTCGCCGGCCTCCTTCGACCCGATCAGCACCGCCGTCGCCCCGTCGACGATGCCCGACGAATTGCCGGCATGGTGGACGTGGTTCACCCGCTCAAGCTCCGGATATTTCAGCTTGGCCACCGCGTCGAAGCCCGGCATCGCCTCGCCGATCATCTGGAAGGCCGGGCGCAGCGCGCCCAGCGCCTGCATGTCGGTGCCGGGCCGCGGGAACTCGTCATGGTCGAGGATCGCGAGCCCGTTCTGGTCGCGCACCGTCATCACCGATTTGGCGAACCGCCCCTCGGCGATGGCGGCGGCGGCGCGGCGCTGGCTCTCCATGGCGTAAGCGTCGACCGCGTCGCGCGAAAAGCCGTATCTGGTGGCGATGATGTCGGCACCCACGCCCTGCGGCACGAAATAGGCGTTCATCGCCAGCGTCGGATCGGCGGCGATGGCGGCGCCGTCCGAGCCCATGGGGACGCGGGACATCATCTCGACGCCCCCCGCCACATAGAGATCGCCGCCGCCGCCCTTCACCTGGTTGGCGGCGAGGTTCACGGCCTCCATTCCGCTCGCGCAGAAGCGGTTGATGGAAAGGCCCGGCACCCGCTCGTCCCAGCCCGCGTAAAGCACCGCGGACCGGGCGAGGCAGGCCCCCTGCTCCCCCACCTGGGTGACATTGCCCCAGATCACGTCCTCGACCAGCGATGTGTCCAGATCGTTCCGGCGTTTCAGCTCGTTGAGCACCTCGGCCGAGAGGCGCACCGAGGTCACTTCGTGCAGCGACCCGTCGGGCCGCCCCTTGCCGCGCGGGGTGCGGACGGCGTCGAAGATATAGGCGTCGGTCATGGGTCGGTGTCCTTTCAGCGTTAGGTCGTCTAGCGGCCGATTAGAAAAATTAGTCCGCAAATCTCTTGAATGGTTTCCTTTACCTCGCTGTCAGACATGGCTGCGATGGAAGCTCTGGCTGAGCCATCTGGGCCGTCTTCTTTGCGAAATTTCTCAGATATTTCATTTAGCGAAGTGATCGCCTCGTTAGAAAATCCATTTGTGCTGCCCATGCCCGGCGGTGGCGGTGCAATCCGGGATAACTGCGATAAGTAAGCATTAAGGAGGCGCTCGCGTAGCGGTAGTTCGGAATCCGCCATTATTTCGACGGTGACTTGGACTTTCTCTCGAAAATAATTGCTCATTTTACTTCCCTTCCATCGGCATCAGCTCATAGGGCATCACGAAGCCGGGCAGGGCGGCGAGCCGCGCCTTCCAGGCGAGGATGTTGGGGTAGTCGTTGAAATCGAAAGGAACTTCGTCGCCGTAATAGCAATACCCCGCGATGGAGATATCGGCGATGGTCGGCCGGTCCAGCGCCACCCAGTCGCGGCCCTTGAGGCGGGCGTCGAGGGTTTTGAGCGCGTTCGCCATCCGCATCTCCATGAATTTCATCGCGCCGGGGTCGCGTTTGTCCTCCGGCACGAAGTTGGCGAAGAAGCGGAAGGGGGCGAACATCGAGGTGAAGGAGTAATTGTCCCACATCACCCAGCGCATGACTTCGCGCCGCTCGGCCGCGTTGTCCCAGCCGAACTGGCCTTCCTGCTCGACCAGATAGTCGAGGATCACGGCGGACTGGGCGATGGTCACGTCGCCATGCTCCAGCACCGGCACCTGGGCCATGTCGTTCTTGGTGGTGAACTCGGCCTCCTTGTGGGCGCCCTTGAAGAAATTGATCCAGACCGGTTCCCAGTCGATCCCGCCCAGCGCGAAGTAGAGCGCGGGCTTGTAGGCGTTGCCGGACTGGCCGAAGCAGGTGAGTTTGTAGGCGGACATCAGGGGTTCTCCCGTGTGTGAAATCAAAGGGCGGTCGTCTCGGGCCTTTTCAAAGACTGCGCGAGATCAGCTCCTTCATGATTTCGTTGGTGCCGCCGTAGATCCGCTGCACGCGGGCGTCGACCCACATCTCGGCGATGGGATATTCCATCATGTAGCCGTAGCCGCCGAAGACCTGCTGGCAGCTGTCGATCACCTTGCCCTGCAGGTCGGTCAGCCAGTATTTCTGCATCGCCGCAGCCTCGACCGTCAGCTTGCCCTGCAGATGCGCCACGCAGCAGCTGTCGAAGAAGGCGCGGGCGACGACCATCTCGGTCTTGCACTCGGCCAGCTTGTGGGCGAGCGCCTGGTTCTGGATGATCGGTCGTCCGAAGGCCTCGCGCTCCTTCGCATAGGCGGTCGCCAGCGCCACGGCGCCCTCGATCGCGCCCATGGCGGTGGCGCCGATGCTGAGCCGTTCCTGGGGCAGCTGCTCCATCATCTGGTAAAAGCCGCGGCCCTCGACCCCGCCCAGCAGGTTCTCGGGCGGGACCTGCACGTCGTCGAAGAACAATTCGGAGGTGTCGGCGGCGTGCATGCCCACCTTTTCGAGGTTGCGGCCGCGGCGGAACCCCTCCGCCCCCTCGGTCTCCACCACGATCAGGCTCACGCCCTTGGCGCCGAGGCTGGGGTCGGTCTTGCAGGCCAGCAGGATCAGGTCGGCGGTCTGGCCGTTGGTGATGAAGGTCTTCTGGCCGTTGATCTTGTAGCCGTTGCCGGTCTTGTCGGCCCGCGTCCGGATGCGCTGAAGGTCGGATCCCGTCCCCGGCTCGGTCATGCCGATGGCGGCGACCATCTCCCCGGACGCCATCTTGGGCAGCCACTTCGCCTTCTGCTCCTCCGACCCGTAGGCGAGGAGGTAGTGCGCGACGATGGCCGAGTGCACGCCGATGCCCCAGGAGGCGATGTTGAGCCGGGCTGCGACCATGTGGATGATCGCCTCATGCCCGAAATCGCCGCCGGCGCCGCCGAATTCCTCGGGGATCGAGGCGAGCAGCAACCCGTTGTCGCCGGCCTGCGTCCAGGCCTCTCGGTCCATGATGCCGTTGGCCCGCCACTTGGCGAAGTTCGGGGTCCATGCGTCGGTGATGAACCTGGCGGTCATGTCCTCGAGCATCTGGTGCTCGTCGGTCATCCAGGCCGAGGCGAGAATCGGGGCGGTCATCGGGCTCTCCCTTGGGTGCGTCGATCGTGTCGGACTCTGACGGTCCGTTGGCATTTGGCATGGGCGCCGGCGGGCGCGCCATGCGAAACGGGCCGCCGGACCCTCCCGGTCCGGCGGCCCGCGGCCTCAGAACGCCTCGGCGGGCATGTCCATCACCGGCTCGGGGCCGGACCGGATGCGGGCGAGGTTCAGCGCGGTCTCGGGCAGCAGCCGGGCCATGTAGTAGCGCCCGGTGCGGATCTTGTTGCGGTAGAAGGCCTCGTCCGTGGTCCCCGCCGCCAGCGCCGCATTGGCCGCGACCGCCATCTGCGCCCAGGAGAAGCCGAGGCAGACATGGCCGAAGAGGTGCAGGAAGTCGGTCGACCCCGCCAGCGCCGCATTGGGATTCTTCATGCCGTTCTGCATGAAATACATCGCCGCGCCCTGAAGGTCCTTCGACGCCGCCTTCAGCGGGTTGAGGAAATCGGTTTTCAGCGCTTCGTCGCCCTCATGGGTCTTGATGAAGCCCTTGATCAGCTCGAAGAAGGCCATCGCCGGCTTGCCGCCGTCCGCCGCGAGCTTGCGGCCCACGAGGTCGAGCGCCTGGACGCCGTTGGCGCCCTCGTAGATCATGGCGATGCGGGCGTCGCGAACGAACTGCGACATGCCCCATTCCTCGATATAGCCATGCCCGCCGAACACCTGCTGGGCCTGGGTCGCGGCCTGGTAGCCCTTGTCCGTCAAAAAACCCTTGATGACCGGGGTGAGCAGCGAGATCAGCCCCTCCGCCTGCGCGTCGTCCATGCGGTGCGAGCGGTCGATCATCGTCGCCCCCCACAGCGCGAAGAAGCGGGCGCCTTCGACGAACGCCTTCTGGTCGAGCAGCATGCGGCGGATGTCGGGGTGGACGATCAGCGGGTCGGCGGGCTTGTCGGGGGCTGCGGCCCCGGTGACGGCCCGGCCTTGCAGCCGGTCGCGGGCATAGGCCACCGCGTTGTCATAGGCCGCGGCGGCCTGGGACAGCCCCTGCATGCCGACGCCGATGCGGGCTTCGTTCATCATGGTGAACATCGCGCGCAGGCCCTTGTGCGCCTCGCCGACCAGGAAGCCGGTCGCCCCGTCGTAGTTCATCACGCAGGTGGCGTTGCCGTGGATGCCCATCTTGTCTTCGAGCTTGCCGACCGCCACCGCGTTGCGGGCGCCGAGCGCGCCATCCTCGCCCACCATGACCTTCGGCACGATGAACAGCGAAATGCCCTTCACCCCCTCCGGCCCGCCGGGGATCTTCGCCAGCACGAGGTGGATGATGTTGTCGGCCATGTCATGCTCGCCGGCCGAGATGAAGATCTTCTGGCCGGTGATCTTGTAGGACCCGTCTTCCTGCGGCTCCGCCTTGGTGCGCAGCAGGCCGAGGTCGGTGCCGCAATGCGGCTCGGTCAGGTTCATGGTGCCGGTCCACTCGCCGGACACCATCCTGGGCAGATAGAGCGCCTTCTGCGCGTCCGAGCCATGGGCGTGGATCGCCGAATAGGCCCCATGGGTCAGGCCGGGATACATCATCAGCGCCATGTTGGCGGCCGAATGCATCTCGCCGACCGCCGTGGCGATCACATAGGGCATCCCCTGCCCGCCATATTGGGGATCGCAGTCGAGCCCGGTCCAGCCGCCCGCGCGCAGCGTGTCGAAGGCCGCCTTGAACCCGTCGGGGGTCCGGACCACGCCGTTCTCCAGCACGCAGCCCTGCCGGTCGCCGGTCAGGTTCAGGGGCGCGAGCACATCGCGGGCGATCTTGCCCGCCTCGTCCAGGATCGCGGCGGTGAAGTCGCGGTCGAGCTCGGCATAGCCCTCGATCTCCTGCGCCGACACCTTGAGGGCGTCATGCAGGATGAAGTCCATGTCGCGGAGCGGGGGGGTGTAGACAGGCATGCGGATCTCCCTCGGATTGGCTGCGAGACCGGGGGCGAACCGCGCCCGCACGGCCGGGGAAGGTCGGGCCGGCGACGCGGTTCTGGCGTCGCCGGCATCGCGAACCGGGGTCCGACCCCCGGCCTTCAACCTCGCCCGGGCCCCCCCCCGGGCAAGACGTCGCGCCGGGGTTCTCCCCGGCGTTCGCTGCGGACCGGCGCGCGCCGGTCCGGGATCACTCCGCCGCGGCTTTCACGCCGCGCTGCTCGAGCATCTGGGCCACCAGGTCCAGGTTGCGCTGCAGGTCGTCGATGGCGACGTCCAGCTCGGCGCGCTGCTCGCGCATCCCCTGCATGCGCAGCACCGCGCGTTCGTAGGTGCGCGCCAGCTGAGTCGCCTGCTGGTCGCCCACATAGTAGAGGTCGAGAAGTTCGCGGATCTCGTCGAGCGAAAATCCGAAACGCTTGCCGCGCAGGATCAGTTTCAACCGAGCTTTGTCGCGCTTGGTGAACAGCCGCTTCTGGCCTTCGCGACGGGGCTGCAGGAGCTCCTTGTATTCGTAGAACCGCAGCGTCCGGGGCGTGACGTCGTACTCGGCGCACATTTCGCTGATCGTGGTGTAGGTCTCTTTGTCGGTATCGTTCACTTGTCTCTCCGTGATGAGTCCGTCGCGCCGATGTCGGTGGGCGTCCTCCGGCCTCGTCAGTTGACGTGGACGTAAGACGTTGGGGCGCGATTTACAAGACCGGCTAGTATTAATGCAGCATGCTGCGCGCTGCGTCTCGCAGACGCAGCATACCGCTGCGACAAGTCGCGCAGGCCATGACCTGCGTCGTCCTGACCGAACGTGCGCGCACTGAAGAGCCTCCTGCCGAACATGGGCGCGCCACGAGGTGGACGAGGCCCGTCGCCCTAGTTAGACCGGCGATGTGGCGCGGTTGGGACCAAGCGGCGCCAAGCGAAAGGCCGATCATGACGAAATCCGATCCACCGGGCGCTGCGGCGCCCCAGCCGAACCCCGACCCCCGGTCCGAGGCGCGCGACACGCCGCCCAGCCCGGCTCAGGTCGCGGAGATCGGCCGCAGGTTCATGGAGCGGGTCCGGTGGAACAGCGAGCTCGGCATGACGCTCGAATCGCTCTACGCCGGGGTGGCGGAGATGCGGGCCCCGTTCGACGCCCGCTTCGTCGGCGATGCGCATTCGGGCGTGATGCATGGCGGCGTGGTCACCGCGCTGCTCGACGGCTGTTCGGGGGCGGCGGTGATGAGCCATCCGACCGGGGCTGCGGGAACCTCGACGCTCGACCTGCGCATCGACTACATGCGCCCCGCCAAGCCCGGCGCGGCCATCGTGGCGCGGGCCGAATGCTACAAGACCACCCGTCATATCGCCTTCGTGCGCGCGGTCGCCCATGACGGCGACATCGACGACCCCATCGCCACCGCCGCCGGCGCCTTCGTGCTGGAACGCCCTGCCGCGCCCGGTCCCGCCGGGGGGAGCAAGCCATGAGCCTGCGTCCCCCCCGCGAAGCCGCCCATGTGGTCGAGGCCCGGCGCGACGCCGCGCTGAAGGCTCTGGTCGCCACCGTGCCCTTCGCCGGCGTGCTCGGCATCCATTTCGACCGGCTGGGCGACGAGCTCACCGCTCGCCTCGCCTTCGACGAAAAGCTGATCGGCAATCCCAACCTGCCGGCCCTGCACGGCGGCGCGACGGGGGCGTTCCTCGAGATCACCGCCCAGATCGGCCTCGCCTGGACCCTGGTCTGGAGCCGGATGGAGCAGGGGGGCGCGCCCGCCGCCGCCATCGACCGCGGCGAATTCCCGGCCCTGCCGAAAACCATCGACTTCACGCTCGACTATCTCCGCTCCGCCGGTCCGCGCGACGCCTATGCCCGCGCCGAGATCCGGCGGGCCGGGCGCCGCTACGCCTCCGTCGCGGTCGAGGCCTGGCAGGAGGAACGCGCCCGCCCGTTCCTGTCGGCCGTCGGTCATTTCCTGATGCCGCCCGAGGGCTGACGCGCATGAGCGACGCCGCCGCCCCGCCAGGCGCACCCCCGCGCGCCACGCCGGCGGCGCTGACCCATCGCCGGGTGCTGGCCATCGCGCTGCCGATCATGCTGTCCAACGCCACCACGCCCCTGCTGGGCGCGGTGGACACCGGGGTCATCGGCCAGCTCGGCGCCGCCGCGCCGATCGGGGCGGTGGGCATGGGGGCGGTGATCCTCAGCTTCATCTACTGGACGCTGGGCTTCCTGCGCATGGGCACGTCGGGCCTCGTCGCCCAGGCCCGGGGGCGCGAGGACGCGGCCGAATGCGCGGCCTTGCTGGTGCGTGGCGTGATGATCGGGGCGGCCGCCGGCCTCGTCTTCATCCTGCTGCAGATCCCGCTGTTCTGGCTCGCTTTCCAGCTGTCGCCCGCGTCGGCGGAGGTCGAGGATCTGGCCCGTTCCTACCTCGCCATCCGCATCTGGGGCGGGCCCTTCGCGATCTCGGTCTATGCGCTGACCGGCTGGCTGATCGCGATGGAGCGGACGCGGGGCGTCCTGATCCTGCAGCTGGCCATGAACGGGCTGAACATCGGGCTCGATCTGCTCTTCGTCCTCGGCCTCGGCTGGGGGGTGGAGGGCGTGGCCGCCGCCACCCTGATCTCCGAGGTCGGGGGCGCCGCCTTGGGTCTCTGGATGTGCCGCGACGCCTTCGCCGGGCCGAAATGGCGGGATCCGGCGCGGATCTTCGATCGGGCGCGTCTGCTGAACATGGCGAAGGTGAACGGCGACATCCTGGTCCGGTCCTGCCTGCTGCAGTTCGGCTTCGGCTTCTTCCTGTTCCGCTCCGCCGACTGGGGGGACGTGTCGCTCGCGGCCAATCAGGTGCTGATGCAGTTCCTGGCGATCTCCGCCTATGCGCTCGACGGGTTCGCCTTCGCGGCGGAGGCGCTGGTCGGACAGTTTTTCGGCGCGCGGCGCCCGGACCTGCTGAAGCGCGCGGCGCGGCTGACCTCGGCCTGGGGACTGGTCTGCGTGGCGGCGCTGGGCGGGGGCTTCGCGCTGTTCGGGGGGGCGATCATCGACCTGATGGCCACCGCGCCCGAGGTGCGCGAGGAGGCGCGGCGCTTCCTGCCCTGGGTGGCGCTCGCCCCGGTGGTCGGCCTGCCGGCCTTCATGCTGGACGGGGTGTTCATCGGCGCCACGCGGACGCGCGACATGCGCAACGCCATGCTGTGGTCGCTGGCGCTTTATCTGGCGGCCTGGGCGGCGCTGACGCCTGTGTTCGGGCTGCACGGGCTTTGGGCCGCGCTGATCGCGTTCTTCGTGCTGCGGGGGATCACGCTGGGCCTGCGCTACCCTTCGCTGGTGCGGGCGGCGGCCTGAAGTCCGCACCCGCGGGCCTTCGCTGGTGCGGGCGGCGGCCTGAGGCCTCCGCCCGCGTCCCGGATCAGCGGTTCTGGCCGTGATATTCGTCGTTCGGCCGCATATCGATGGCCGAGGACATGCGGTTGGTCATGTTGTAAAACCCCGCCACCGCGGCGATGTCCCAGATGTCGCGCTCCGAGAATCCGACGGTGCGCAGCAGGGCGCGGTCGTGCTCCTCGATCCTGTGGCTGGCCTCGGTCATCTTCACCGCGAAATCCAGCATCGCGCGCTGCCGGCGGTCGAGATCCGCGGCCCGGTAGTTCATCACCAGCATTTCGCCGAGCTTGGGGTCGCCCGAGAGCGCGCGCACCGCGGCGCCATGGGCGGTGAGGCAGTAGAAGCAGCGGTTCACCGAAGATACCGCGACCGCGATCATCTCCCGCTCGAGCTTGCTGAGCCCTGAATCCGCCAGCATCAGGTCGTTGTAGAGCGTCGAGAACGCCCGCAGCTTTTCCGGCGCGAAGGCGTAGGAGGCGAGCACGTTGGGGACCATCCCCAGTTTTTCCTCGCAGACCCTGAAATACTTGGCGATGTCTTCGGGCAGGGGGTCGACGGGGGGCAGGTCCAGCGCGGTCGGCAGATCCTTTGCCGCGATCTCGGGGGCCGCGATCTCGGGCCGGGCGGTCTCGGGCGCGGCCTTGGCCTTCTTCTTGCCCGTGGATTTCTTCTTGTCGCTCATGACGTTCCTCCCATGGGGGCCGCGCAGTTCAGCGGCCCGGATCCTGCGCCTGACGGTAGTGGTAGCGGCCGACGGTTTCCATGCCCGCGCCGTCGTAAAGCGCGCGGGCGCCGGCGTTGGCCTCGGTGACGGCGAGCGCCAGCCACGCCGCGCCGTGATCCAGCGCGAACCGGGCGGCGGCGGCGAGCGAGGCGCGCCCGACCCCGCGGCGGCGCGCTTCGGGCCGGACCTCGACCGCGTGCACCATCGCCACATCGCCATCGGCGGCGACGAAGGCGACGCCGCCGACCATGTCGTCTGTGCGGGTCATCAGCGTGGCCTTGGGCTGCGCGCAACGCGCCATCAGCGCGCGTCGGGCGGGGCCGATGCCGCCGGCCTCCCACACCTCGTCCAGCAGGACGAGGCGGGTGCGCACGGCGACGGATTTGACCCCCTTGGGGGCGGGGAGCTCGGCGATCGCGGCGGCGGGGGCGACCATCAGCAGGGTTGGATCCACGACCTCCCAGCCCGCCGCCTCCAGCGCGGAGTCGAGCGCGGCCTGGCCGGAGGAGACCTGGACCAGCGGCCGGCGTCCGGCGGCGCGCATCGCGGCGGCGGCGGCTTCGATGTCGGCCGAGCCGAGGGAGCGGGCCGAATCCACCCGCTTGCCGGCGCCGGCGCCATCGCGCAGGCGCCAGCCGGGGGCGGCGGTCTCGTCGACCGAGGCGGGAGGCCAGGTGGCTTCGAGCGCGGCGAGAAGCCGGGCCTCGTCAGGTATGCTCATGGGTGTCTCCTCCCCCTCCGGCCCGGTCCGACCCGGCCGGCGCCCCGGTCCGCCTGCGGCGGTCCCGGGGGACGCGCGGGAGGAAAGGGAGGCGCCGGGGCGCCCGAGCCCGCCAGTCGTTCCTTGGCCGTCCCGTCAGCCGTGCTGCTTGAGCAGCCGCGCCTTGTCGCGCTGCCAGTCGCGCTGCTTCTGGCCTTCGCGCTTGTCGACCGTGTTCTTGCCCTTGGCCACGCCGATCTTCAGCTTGGCCATGCCGCGTTCGTTGAAATACATGCGCAGCGGCACGATGGTCATGCCGCCGCGCCGGGTCTCGTTCCACAGCCTCGACAATTCGCGCTTGGACACCAGCAGCTTGCGCCGCCGACGCTCCTCATGCCCGAACTTGTCGGCGCGGTTGTAGGGGGCGATGTAGCTGTTGATCAGCCACAATTCGCCCCCCTCCACCGAGGCGTAGCTTTCCGCGATGTTGGCCTGCGCGGTGCGCAGCGCCTTCACCTCGGAGCCATAGAGCACGATTCCGGCCTCGAGATCGCTCTCGATGGCGTAGTCGAAACGGGCGCGGCGGTTTTCCGCGATCACTTTCGAATTGGGATCGGACTTGGGTGCCATGGCGGTTATATAGGCGCTTGCGGGCTCAGATCAGCCCGGCATGCGCCATCGCCCCGCGGATCTCGGCTTTCGTCGCCTCTTCGATCGGCACCATCGGGCTGCGCACCTCGTCGGTGCACAGGCCCAGCAGCGACATGGCGTATTTCGGCCCGGTCGGGTTCGGCTCCCGGAACAGCGCCATGTGCAGCGGCATCAGCCGGTCCTGGATGTCGAGCGCGTGCCCGTAGTCGCCCTGCAGCGTCGCCGCCTGGAACTCCGAGCACAGCTTCGGCGCCACATTGGCGGTGACCGAAATGCAGCCGACGCCGCCATGGGCGTTGTGTCCCAGCGCCATGTCGTCATTGCCCGACAGCTGGATGAAATCCCGCCCGCAGGTGATGCGCTGCTTCGACACCCGGGTGATGTCGCCGGTCGCGTCCTTCACGCCGACGATCCGCGGCAGGCTCGCCAGCATCCCCATCGTCTCCGGCGTCATGTCGACGACCGAGCGGGGGGGGATGTTGTAGATGAGGATCGGCAGCCGGCACGCGTCATGGATCGCGGTGAAATACGCGATCAGCCCGCGCTGGGAGGGCTTGTTGTAATAGGGGGTGACGATCAGCACCGCGTCGGCGCCCGCGTCCTCGGCGTGACGGCAGAGCTCCACCGCCTCGGCCGTGTTGTTGGACCCGGCCCCCGCGATCACCGGCACGCGGCCGGCGGCGGTTTCCACGACCAGCGAGATCACGCGGCGATGCTCGGCATGGGTCAGGGTCGGGCTCTCGCCGGTGGTGCCGACGGGAACCAGCCCGTTGGTGCCTTCGGCGATCTGCCACTCCACCAGTTTTTTCAGCGCGGCCTCGTCCAGCTTGCCGTCCTTGAACGGCGTCACCAGGGCTGTGATCGACCCCTTGAACATGGCGCGCTCCTTTGCGTGGTTCGTACCGCGATTTCATCGCGGAAATTCATGCGAGCCGAGGCGACTCGCGGGATCGCGGGCCGCCTCGACAGGGCGCGGACACTAGACGGGCCGGGGCGGGGCGGCAAGGCGGGGAATTTTTGGGCGAGGAATCGGGGGGGCCAGGTCAGCCGTTGTCGACCGGGGGCCGGTATTCGCCCAGCAGGGTGAAGAAGCCGCCGCCGAAGAAGGTCAGCGGGTCGCCCGCGATCTCGGTCACCCGCTCGACCCGGCCGATGAACAGCTCATGGTCGCCTGCGGGATAGACCGCCTCATGCGCGCATTCGAAGACGGCGAGCGCGCCGGCGAGCACCGGCGCGCCGCCCAGCCCCTCGAACCAGTCGACGCCGTCGAAGCGCGTCTCGGCCGGGCCGGTGAACTGGCGGGCGAGCCCTTCCTGGTGCGCCGCCAGCACGTTGACCGCATAGGCGTCCGCGCCGCGATAGGCGCCCAGCCGCTCCGACTTGCGGGCCAGCGACCACAGGATCAGCGGCGGGTCGAGCGACACCGAGTTGAACGAATTGGCGGTGAAGCCCAGCGCGGTCCCGTCGGGGGCGCGGGTGGTGATCACGGTGACCCCGGTGGCGAAGCGGCCGAGCGCGCGGCGCAGGCGGTCGGGGTCGTCGCCGGCCCGCTCGTGCGGGCGCACGGTGGTGCGGGAGGCGGATCCGGAGGAGAGGGCGTCTGGGTCTGCCATGGGCGTGGATCCTCGGGATGCGGTCTGGCGGCAGGAGCGGGCGGCGGCGTCGGGTCACAGATAAGGCCCGCTGCGGGAAGGCAAGGGCGGCGCGGCCTTCAGTCGGCCCCGACCTTGGCGTCGACGTCGGGGCCGCGCATCGCCGAAATCTCCTCCCAGGCGCGGTTGATGTCGACCAGGCGCTGGGTGGCGAGGCGCACCGCCTCCTCCGGCACGCCGCGGGCCACCATCCGGTCGGGATGGCTGTCGCGCACCAGCCGGCGCCAGGCGCTCCGGATCTCGGGCAGCGGCGTCTCGGGCGTCACGCCCAGCACCGCCCAGGGGTCGGGCTCGGCGTCCGGGGCGTAGCGGGCGCGCAGGCCGCGGAACACCGTCTCGGGCAGCTGGAAGATCTCCCACACCCGGCGCAGGAACGCCTCCTCGTCGGGATGGAACTCGCCATCGGCGGCGGCGATGTGAAAGAGCCCCTCCAGCAGGTCGGCGAGCGGATCGGTCCGGACCCCGAACATGCGCGCGACGGAGCCCGCATAGCCTTCGAACCCCGCCACGTCGCGCCGGGCGAGGTTGAAGACCCGGGCGGCCTGACGCTCGGCCTCGGGGGGAATGTGGAACACGTCGCGGAAGGCCGCGACCTCGTTGCGGGTGACCTGGCCGTCGGCCTTGGCCATCTTGGCGCCCAGCGCGATGACCGCGATGGCGAAGCCCACCGACTGCTCGGGCGCGGTCTTCAGGCGCGCGAAGACATCCGAGAGGCTTTCGCCCTCGCGCAGCGCCTGAAGCGCCTCGGCTATGCGGGTCCAGATCGACATGGAGGCGATGATAGCGGGGCGCGACGGGCTTCGCGACCCATGAGGGCGGTCCGGTCGATGCGCAAAAGGACACGGGATCGCGTTTTTCGCAGGGGGCCGCGCGACGACCGGGGCGCATGAGGCGGCGGGGCGCCCGCGCGGCGGTTGGACCGGCGCCGCGGGTGGCGCCGGGCGTAGTGCGGGTGTGAACCCGCCTTGCGTCGGCGGAGGGTCAGAGGCGCTTCTCCATCAGCACCAGTTCGTGCCACCGCCCGAACTTGAATCCGGCTTCCGCCATCCGCCCGACCTCCGCGAAGCCGAGCCGGGCGTGAAACGCCAGCGACGCGTGGTTGTCGCCGGTGATCGCCCCGATCAGCGTATGCGCGCCATGGGGCTTGAGCGCCTCGAAAAGCCCGCCCATCAACGCCCGCCCCGCGCCCTTGCCGCGCGCCTCCGGCGCCAGATGCACCGAATGCTCGAAGGTGAAGCGATAGCCCGGGCCGCCGCGGAACGGCGCGGCGGAGGCGAAGCCGAGCATCCGCCCCCCCTCCGAACCCCGCGCGAACGCCCCGATCCGGGGACCGCCCGCGACAAGCCATTCGGCCAGCGCCTCGGGCGTCTTCTCGATGTCGGTGAAGGTGATGTTGGTGTCGCGGATGATCGGGTTCCAGACCGCCGCCACCCCCTGCAGATCGTCGATCCCGAGCGGCCTAAGCTCCATCGTCGCACCTTCCCCCGGTTGCCACCGCCGAAAACCAAGCGATAGTCCGGACAACAGGGTTGCGACAGGGGACTTGCAGATGAGCCGGTGGGATTTCTGGATCGACCGAGGCGGCACCTTCACCGACGTGGTGGCCCGCGACCCCGAGGGCGCGATCCATACCGCGAAGCTGCTGTCCGAGAACCCCGAGCAATACGAGGATGCGGCGCTGGCCGGCATCCGCCGCTTCCTCGACCTCGCGCCCGATGCCGCCATCCCCGCCGACCGGATCAATTCGGTGAAGATGGGGACCACGGTGGCGACGAATGCGTTGCTGGAGCGCAAGGGCGACCGCACCCTGCTGGTCATCACCAAGGGCCTGCGCGACCAGCTGCGGCTCGCCTACCAGAACCGCCCCCGGCTTTTCGACCGGCATATCGTGCTGCCCGAACTGCTTTACGAGCAGGTGATCGAGGCCGACGAGCGGCTGCTCGCCGACGGCACGGTCGAGACCCCGCTGGACGAGGAAGCGCTGGCGCGGGACCTCGCCGCCGCCAGGGCGTCCGGCATCGATGCGGTCGCCATCGTCTTCGTTCACGCCTATCGCCACACCGCCCACGAAAAGCGGGCGGCGGAGCTGGCGCGGGAGGCGGGCTTCGGCCAGATCTCGACCAGCCACGAAGTGTCCCCGCTGATGAAGATGGTCAGCCGCGGGGATACGACGGTCGTCGACGCCTACCTGTCGCCGATCCTGCGCCGCTACGTGGACCGCGTCGCGGCCGCCTTCGACAAGGTCGGCGACGACGAGGGGGCCGAGGCGCTGGGCGGCAAGCTGATGTTCATGATGTCGTCCGGCGGGCTCACCGACGCCACGCTCTTCCAGGGCAAGGACGCGATTCTCTCCGGCCCCGCCGGGGGCGTGGTCGGGGCCGTCCGCACCTCCGAGATCGCGAACGAGCCCAGGATCATCGGCTTCGATATGGGCGGCACCTCCACCGACGTCTGCCACTATGACGGCGAGTTCGAGCGGGTCTTGCACACCGAAGTCGCCGGCGTGCGCCTCCGCGCCCCGATGATGCACATCCACACCGTGGCGGCGGGGGGCGGATCGCTGCTGCAATACCGCGACGGGCGCCTCCAGGTCGGCCCCGCTTCCGCCGGCGCCCATCCGGGCCCCGCCTGCTACGGCCGGGGCGGGCCGCTGGCGGTCACCGACGCCAATGTGATGACCGGCAAGCTGCGCCCCGAATTCTTCCCGCCGATCTTCGGACCGAACGCCGATCAGCCGCTCGACGCCGACGCCACCCGCGCCAAGTTCGAGGCGATGGCCAAGGAGGTCGGCCGCACGCCGGAAGCGCTCGCCGACGGCTTCCTGCGCATCGCCTGCGAGAACATGGCGAATGCCGTGAAGAAGATCTCCGTCCAGCGCGGCCACGACATCTCGCGCTACTGCCTCACCGTGTTCGGCGGGGCGGGGGCGCAGCACGCCTGCCGCATCGCCGACCTGCTCGGCATGACCCGCGCGCTGATCCACCCGCTGGCCTCCCTGCTCTCCGCCTACGGCATGGGGCTCGCCGACATCCGCGCGTCCCGCCAGCAGGCGGTGGAGGCGCGGCTCGACGCCGCCTCCCGCCTCCAGGCCGCCGCCGATCTCGACCGCATGTCGATGGTCGTCTCGATGGAGGTCGAATCGCAGGGCGTCGCCAACCGCGACATCACCCTGCATCCGGTCCTTCTCCTGAAGGTCGAGGGCACCGACACCGCGCTCGAAGTCCCGCTGGGGCGCGAGGCGGACATGCGCGCCGCCTTCGCCGAAATCCACCGCGCCCGCTTCGGCTTCGACCCCGGCGACAAGCCATTGGTCATCGAGGCCATTTCGAACGAAGCCGTCGGCCGCGCCGCCGACCTGTCGGAGCCGACCCACCCCACGGAGACCCGCGAGGAGACCGAGTTCCCCTCCGCGCTCGAGGCCGATTTCTACTCCGAAGGCGAATGGCATCACGCCCGCTACGTGAAGCGGGAGGAGATGCGCCCCGGCGATCGTCTCTCCGGCCCCGCGATCCTGGTGGAACCCCACACCTCCATCGTCATCGAGGACGGCTGGCAGGCCGAGATCACCGAGCACGACCACATCAAGCTCCACCGCATCAAGGCCCGCCCCAAGTCCGAGGCCGTCGGCGCCAAGGCCGACCCGGTGCTGCTGGAGGTGTTCAACAACCTCTTCATGTCGATCGCCGAGCAGATGGGCGCGGTGCTGGAAAACACCGCCGTGTCGGTGACGATCAAGGAGCGGCTCGACTTCTCCTGTGCGGTCTTCGACGCCAAGGGCGACCTGATCGCCAACGCGCCGCACATGCCGGTGCATCTCGGCTCCATGGGCGCGTCGGTGAAATCGATCATCGATCAGAACCCGGCGATGGCGAAGGGCGACGTCTATGTGCTGAACGCCCCCTACAATGGCGGCACTCATCTGCCCGACATCACCGTGGTCTCGCCGGTCTGGGACGAGGACGGGCCCGAGAACGGTGGGGAGATCATCTTCTACGTCGCCTCCCGCGGTCACCACACCGATGTCGGCGGCCTCACCCCCGGCTCCATGCCCCCCGACAGCCGGGTGGTGGAGGACGAGGGCGTGCTGATCGACAACTGGAAACTGGTCGACCAGGGCGTGTTCCGGGAGGCGGAGACCCGCGAGATCCTGCTCTCGGGCGCCTATCCCTGCCGCTCGCCGGATACGAACATCGCCGACCTCAAGGCTCAGGTCGCCTCCTGCGAAAAGGGCGCGCAGGAGCTCAAGCGCATGGTCCGCCAGTTCGGCCGCGAGACGGTCGACGCCTACATGCAGCACGTCCAGGACAACGCCGAGGAATGCGTGCGGCGCGCCATCGTCACCCTGAAGGACGCGGAATACGTCTACCCGATGGACCCGGACTATGACGGCGAACCGCGCGAGATCCGGGTGAAGCTGACGGTCGACCGCGAGGCCCGCGAAGCCACCATCGACTTCACCGGCACCACGCGTCAGCTCCCCACCAACTACAACGCGCCCGAGCCGGTGATGCGCGCCGCGGTGCTCTACGTCTTCCGCCTGCTCGTCGAGGACGACATCCCGATGAACGAAGGGGTGATGAAGCCCCTGAAGATCATCGTGGAGAAGGGCTCGATGATCGCCCCGGTCTATCCGGCGGCGGTGATCGCGGGGAATGTCGAGGTCAGCCAGGCCGTCACCTCCGCCCTGCTGCTGGCGCTGGGCGTGCAGGCGGCGGCGCAGTCGACGATGAACAACGTCACCTGGGGCGACGCGAAGCGGCAGTATTACGAAACCGTTTGCGGCGGGTCGGGGGCGGGTCTGCTCAACGACGGCTCGGGGCACCCGGGCACGTCGGGGGTGCACACCCACATGACCAACTCGCGCCTCACCGATCCCGAAGTGCTGGAATGGCGCTATCCGGTGCTGCTCGAGGAGTTTTCCATTCGCAAGGATTCCGGCGGGGCGGGGAAATTCCGCGGCGGCGACGGCACAAGGCGGCGCATCCGGTTCCTCGAGCCGATGACCGCGACGATCCTCGCCGGCCACCGTGTGATCCCGCCGCCGGGGCTGGCGGGCGGCGGGCCGGGGGCGCTGGGCCGCACCCGGATCGTGCGGGTCGACGGCACGGTCGACGAGCTGCGTTCCGCCGACAAGACCGAGATGGCGGCCGGCGACACCTTCTGGCTCGACACCCCCTCCGGCGGCGGTTGCCTGCCGGAGGAGTGAGGGTCGGGGGGTGGCGCCCTGAGGGAGGCCGGTGAAAAGGCGGGTTTGCACCCGCCCTACGCGCGCGCGCAGGGCGGGCGCAAGCCCGCCACCCCCGCCCGATCAATGCGCCTTCGGCATCCCCGCCAGGCGCATGGCGAGCCCGGCCATCGGTCCGCCGACGACCATCGACAGCGCGAAGGCGATGGGCCAGGCCACCACCCACTCGCTCATCCACGTTTCGGCCCAGATCTCGGACGGCACGTGCATGGCCGAGATGATGCCCGACATCATCAGCGACATGGACCCCGACATGAAAACGGCGGTCAGAATTCGGAACTTCCAGATGGGCGACACGGCGGTCGTCTCCTCGTCGTCTGGGACGTGCGGAGAACGGGTTCGGTCGCGGGCGGTCGAAACGCCTCTTCCCCGAACATCCGCCCCCGGTCACGTCCCGGTTGCACGGACGTCGCGGGCCCGCGGGACGGGACGAAGACGCGGAAAGGCCCGAGGGCGCGCCGCGCGGTCGGGCTCACCCTCCGACCTGCTCCTTTTCGACGATCTCCGGATCGCCGATTCCGGGGCGCCGGTCAAGCCGGATCACGGTTGACGATGCGTTGCGCGGCTTGCCTCCGGCCCCGGAACCGGGCATCAGGCCGCGCGACCTGAAGCGAGGGAGATCGAACCATGGCGGCCCTGGTCTGGATCGGCGCGGCGATGGCGGTGGGGGGGCTCGTCGGGCTTTTCTGGTGCATCCGCCAGGCGATGTCCCTGCGTGGCGCAGCGCCGGACCCCGAACGGGTCCGGCATATCCTTCGCCGCGTGCAGCTGGTCAACTTCACCTCGGTCGGCGTGGCCTTCCTCGGCCTCGCCCTCTGCGCGGTCGGCGTCATCCTCGGCTGACCGGCGAGGGGGCGGACGCCCCCCGCCCCCCGTGATCACATCAGTCCGTCGCGGGTCAGCTGATCGGCCAGATCGTCCAGCGTCTTGCGGGCGCGGGCCGCCATGTCGTCCATCTCGTCTTCCGTGATCACATAGGGCGGGCACAGGATCATGGTGTCCCCGACCGCGCGCATCACCAGCCCGTTGGCGACGCAAAGATCGCGGCAGCGCGGGCCCGCGCCGACCTCGGACCCGAAGCGCTCCCCCGTCGCCGGGTTCTTCGCCAGCTCGATCGCGCCCAGAAACCCCTTGGTCCGGGTCTCGCCGACCAGCGGATGGTCCGCGAGCCCGCCCCACAGCGTCGCGAGCTTGGGCGCGAGCACGTCGCGCACCCGCTCCACCAGCTTCTCCTCCTGCAGGATCCGCAGGGTCGCGAGCCCCGCCGCCGCCGCCGCCGGATGCCCGGAATAGGTGTAGCCGTGGTAGAATTCGCCGGCGTTCTCCATCACCGGCCCCGCCACGCGGTCCGAGATCAGCACGCCCCCCATCGGCTGGTAGCCCGAGGTCATGCCCTTGGCGATCGGGCTCAGATCCGCGGTCACGCCATAGGTCTCCGAGCCCCACCACGACCCGGTGCGCCCGAAGCCGCAGATCACCTCGTCGGTGATCAGCAGGATGTTGCGCTCCCGGCAAATGCGGGCGATTTCAGGCCAGTAGGTCTCGGGCGGGATGATCACGCCGCCGGCGCCCTGGATCGGCTCGGCGATGAAGGCGGCGACGTTGTCCTCGCCCAGCTCGTCGATCCGCGTCTCCAGCTGGCGGGCGCGGGCGAGGCCGAATTCCGCCGGGGTCATGCCGGTTTGGAGGCCCTCGCCATACCAGTAGGGCTGGTCGATATGGGCGAAGCCGGGGAAGGGCAGGCCGGATTGCGAGTGCATCGCCGACATGCCGCCGAGGCTGACCGCCGTCGCGGTCGAGCCGTGATAGCCGTTATGCCGCCCGATGAAGATCTTTTTCGACGGTTGGCCGACGCTGTCCCAGTAGACCCGGCCCAGACGGAACACGGTGTCGTTCGACTCCGAGCCGGAATTGGTGAAGAAAATCCGGTTCATATGGGCCGGCGCGACCGCGGACAGCGCTTCGGCGAACTCGGCCGCGGCGGGGTGGGTGCACTGGAAGAAGGTGTTGTAATAGGGCAGCTGGCGCAGCTGGCGGGTCACCGCCTCCACGATCTCCTCGCGCCCGTAGCCGACATTCACGCACCACAGGCCCGACATGCCGTCCATGATACGGTGGCCTTCGGAGTCGGTCAGCCACACCCCCTCGGCGCTTGTGATCACACGCGCGCCCCTGGCGGCGAGCTCGGCGCTGTCGGTGAACGGGTGCCAGTGATGGGCGGCGTCCATCGCCTGGTAATCGGCGGTCGAGCGGGGATTGTTCAGCACGTTCATGGCGTCTCTCCAGGTCGTGGGCGCGGAAGGCCCCGCCCCGGCCCTCCGGCGGGAGGGCGGCGGGCCCAGGCGCGAGGGTCGGGCGCGAGGATCAGGCCGTGTCGAGGCCTTCGTTCGAAAGCAGGGTCAGCCCCTGGCGCACGTCGGCGCGGATGGCGAGCCGCAGCCCGGCCTCATCCCCCGCCGCGAGCGCCGCGATGGCCTTGCGATGGTAGTCGGCGACCCGCCCCATGCCGATCCTGGCGTAGAGCTGGCGCATGGAGGGGCCGGTCTGCAGCCACACCGTCTCGGCCAGCGCCAGCATCGCGGGCGCATGGGCGCGCAGGTACAGCGTCCGGTGAAATTCAAGGTTACCGCGCACATAGGCGGCGGCGTCGCCGGATTTCAAATGTTCGTCGATCTCCGCATCCATGCGTTTCAGCCGCTCGATCAGGCTGAAATGGGCGCGGGGCAGCGCGCGGGCGGCCAGTTCCGGCTCCAGCAGCGCGCGGATCGAGGCGAGCTCCTCCACCCGCGCCGGGCTGAGGATCGGGGCCGAGACGCGGCCCGAGGCCGAGATCGCCAGCGCCCCTTCCGCCGCCAGCCGGCGCACCGCTTCGCGCGCAGGCGTCATCGACACGCCGAGATCCGCCGCGACGCCGCGCAGGGTGACGTGGTCGCCCGGCGCCATCTCGCCATGCAGGATCCGACGGCGGAGCGCCTTGTAAACCCGCTCATGCGCAGGTCCGCCGCCTTCTTCGGGAAGGGCGCGGACCGGACGGAGGCTGGGACTCGGCGTGGTTGCGTCAGCTAGGGTCATGCGGTAATTGTGATCACAAACCTGCCGCCTGTCAATCTGGGTGCTGCCCGGCCCAGCTCACGGAGCCCGCCATGACCGATCCGCACCGCCGCGACTACGCCTTCCTGGCCGAGGGCATGAAGGCCGTCACCCATGACGAGCCGATGTGGTCCGGGGCGCTGTCCTTCTGCCGCCGCCGCTATGCGCGCGATCTCGAGGGCGTCGACGTGGCCGTGGTCGGCGTGCCCTTCGACCAGTCCGTCTCCAACCGCCCCGGCGCCCGGTTCGGCCCCCGCGCGGTGCGCGCCGCCTCCGCCCAGCTCGGCTGGTCCCGCGCCTGGCCGTCCGCCTTCGACCCGTTCGAGCGGATGAACGTGGTCGACTGGGGCGACGTCTTCATCCCCCATGGCGACCCGACCGCGATCCCCGGCGTCATCGAAGCCGCAATGACCGCGATCCTCGACGCCGGCGCCACGCCGCTCGCGCTGGGCGGCGACCATTTCACGACTTACCCCTCGATCAAGGCCCACGCGAAACGGCTCGGCCGCCCGGTCGCGCTGATACATTTCGATGCGCATTCAGACCTTTGGGATGGCGGCGGGCCCGAGTGGATCGACCACGGCACCATGTTCCGCGAGGGGATCCAGGCCGGCGAGATCGACCCCTCCCGTTCCATCCAGGTCGGAATCCGCACCACCACCGACGACACGATGGGGGTGGAGACCTATGACGCGATCAAGGTGCACGAGACCGGCATCGCCGCCACCATCGCCGCGATCCGCGCCCGGGTCGGCGACGCGCCCGCCTACCTGACGTTCGACATCGACTGTCTCGATCCCGCCTTCGCGCCGGGCACCGGCACGCCCGTCTGCGGGGGCCTCGCGTCCTGGCAGGCGCTCGGCATCCTGCGGGGGCTGACAGGGCTGAATCTGGTCGGCATGGACGTGGTCGAAGTCGCGCCCGCCTACGATGTCGGTGAGATCACCGCATTGGCGGGCGCGACCATCGCCCTGCAGCTGCTCTGCCTCTATGCCGATCGAAAACCCGTGTGATCACAAGGTGACGGAGACCGGCGCGAAAGCGGTGACATCGACCAATCCCTGGTCGGAGATCCGCAGCGCCGGGATCACCACGAGGGCCAGCAGCGAGTGCTGCATGAAGGCGTTGTTGAGCGTGCAGCCGCAAGCCCGCATCGCCTCGATCATCCTGTCGCCCTGGGCCGCCACCACTTCGGCCGGCTGATCCGACATCAGGCCCGCGACCGGCAGCGGCACCAACGCCGCCTCCGCCCCGTCCTTCCACACCGCGACCCCGCCGCCGATCTCCTGCAAGCGGTTGGCGGCGGCCGCCATATCCGCGGCGGAGGTGCCCACCACGATCAGATGGTGGCTGTCATGGGCGACGGTGGACGCCACCGCGCACGGCCCCTGATACCCGAACCCGGACACCAGCGCGGTCACCACCCGCCCCTCGCCGCGATGCCGCTCGACCACCGCGATCAGGCAGACGTCGCCCTCCGCCGCCTCGGGCGCCAGCCGCCCGTCGCGGACCGGGATCTCCATCTCCAGCGCCTTGGTCGGGGCCTGGTTTTCGACCACCCCGATCACCCGGGCGCGGGCGGCGTTGGCGCCTTCCGGCGCCGTGATCACAAAATCTTCGGCCAGCACTTTTCGCCCGACCCGGACGGTTTCCTTCGCCTCGGGCGGATAAATGAACCCCGGACGCGGCGCGACCATGGCTCCGTTCTCGGCCACCACCACCCCGCGCGCGACCACCAGTTCCGCCGAAAACCCCGCCAGCGACGGTGTGATCACGAAATCCGCCCGCCGCCCCGGCGCGATGGCCCCCAGCTCCCGCTCCATCCCGAAATGGGTCGCGGCGTTCAACGTCGCCATCTGCAACGCCGTGATCGGGCGCAGACCCTGGGCGATGGCGTGGCGCAGCACCCGGTCCATGTGTCCGTCGCGCACCAGGGTCGCCGCATAGCAATCGTCGGTGCAGAGCACGAAGTTGCGCGGATCGGCCCCGCCCTCGGTCACCGCCCGGATCTGCTCGGCCACGTCATGCCAGGCCGAGCCCAGCCGCAGCATCGCCCGCATCCCCTGCCGGACCCGGGCCAGCGCATCCTCGGCCCGCGTGCCCTCATGGTCATCCGCCGGCCCCGCCGCCGCATAGGCGTGGAACGGCCGCCCCAGATCGGGCGAGGCGTAATGCCCCCCCACGGTCTTCCCCGCCCGCATCGCGTTGGCGATCTCGCCCAGCATGCGCGGATCTCCGGCGATCACGCCTGGAAAATTCATCACCTCCCCGAGCCCGCAGATATTGGGCCAGGTCATCATCTCGGCGATCTCGTCGGGCCCGAATTCGGCCCCCGCCACCTCGAGCCCCGGGGCGGAGGGCACGCAGGACGGGGCCTGCACGAAGACATTGGTCGGCTGCAGCATCGCCTCGTCATGCATCAGCCGCACGCCCTTCAATCCCAGCACGTTGGCGATCTCGTGCGGGTCGATGAAGAGGGTGGTCGAGCCGTGGGGCGCCACCGCGCGGACGAACTCGGTGACGGTCAGCATGCCGGATTCCACATGCATATGCGCATCGATCAGGCCCGGCGACAGGACCCGGCCCGCCGCCTCGATCACCACGGTGTCCGGCCCGATGCAGGGCCCCGCATCCGGCCCGCAATAGGCGAAGCGCCCGTCGGCGATGGCCAGATCCGTGCCCGGGATCATCTCTCCCGAATGCACGTTCGCCCAGACCCCGCCGCGCACCACCATGTCGGCGGCCTCGCGCCCCGCGGCGACGGCGATCAGGCGAGGGGCGGCGTCGGCCCAGCTTTTCGGGGTCATCTTGGGCGCTCCGGCTCAGGAAAAACTGCGGCGGAGCCTGCCCCGAGCCGGCCCTCCGCGCAACCCGCGCCTCAGGCCGGCAGCGGCCCGCCGTCCCACATTTTACGCGCGCTTGTCGCCAAAATCAGCGCGCCTGCGGACATCGCCGCCGCGATCCACCAGGCGCCGGCCCCGAAGGCCGGGTAGGCCAGCGCCGAGATGCCGGACGCGACCGCCATCAGAATCCCGGTGCCGAAGGCCTGCATCACCGCCTGCGCCGCGCCCGCCAGCCGGTCCGGCGCGCCGCGGGCGATGAAGGCGATGATGCCCAGATGCGCCGCGGCGAAGGTCAGCGCGTGGCTCGCCTGCAACACCCACAGCAGCGTCCCCTCCGGATCGAAGGTCATCGCCGTCCAGCGCACCACGCCAGCCGCGCCCGCCACCGCGATGGCGCCCGAGGGTTTCAGCCGCCGCACCAGCCACGGCCCGAACAGCGCCATCAACAGCACCTCGAACGCCACGCCCGCGGCCCAGAGCATGCCGATCGTCGCCTCCGGCACCCCCATTTCGCGCCAATGCACGGAGCCGTAAGCGTAAATCACCCCGTGCGAGGCCTGCGCCAGCCCCGAGGCGAGCGTGAAAATCAAGAACACCTTGCCGGTGACCAGCCGGCGCATCTCGGCGAGGCTGGGTCGCGCGCCGCCCTTGACCTTGCCGCCGCCGGGATGGGTCGCTCCCAGCGCCGCGGCGGCGGCCAGGCAGATCACGATCGCCCACAGCACCGCGCCCGAGCCGGTCCAGGCCAGCACCGCCCCCATCCCGAGATTCATCGCCAGAAACGCGGCCGAGCCCACCGCTCGCGCCGGCGCGTATTCGAAGCGGTGCACCCGCGCCGCCGCCCCGGTCAGCGCGTCGGCGATGGGAACCATGGCCGAGAACACGCCCGCGGTCATCATGGTCAGGGCCAGCAGCACGATCTTGTCGCCGACGAAGGCATGGGCGGCGAACAGCGCCGCCCCGATCCCCGCGACCAGGCCCAACGTCAGCCGCCGCGCCTCGCGCCGGTCGGCCAGCACCGGCAGGCCGAGCCCGGCGATCAGGCGCAGCACGATGCCCGCGCCCAGATAGGCCCCGATCTCGCCGTCCGACAGCCCCCAGTCGGCGAGCCACAGCGGCCAGAACGGCAGATGCGCGCCCAGCGCGCCGAACATGGCGGCGTAGAAGCCGCCGGTGCGGATCATCGCTGCGCGCCGATTTGTGATCACAGGCCGAAACTCGCATAGGGGAGGAAGCGGACGGGGTCGCCCTCGGCCACATCCGGGCCCGGATCGGGCAGGTCGATCAGGCCCGTGGACCATGCGAGGCCCGAGATCAAGCCCGAGCCTTCGGAGCGGAACGGCTCCGCCCGTCCGTCGGGTCCGATGCGGGCGCGCAGGAACTCGCGACGCCCCGGCTTGCGGCGTTTGGCGAAGCCGGCGGGCAGCTCGAAGCCCTGCGGTTCCGCCCAGCCCGCGCCCGCGAGCGCCAGCAGGGCGGGGCGGGCGAAGATCAGCGCGCAGGCGAAGGCCGCGACCGGGTTGCCGGGCAGGCCGAACACCGCCGCGCCCTTCCAGGTGGCCAGCGCCAGCGGCCGGCCGGGCTTCACCGCGATCCGCCAGGCGGTCAGCGCCCCCGCGGCGCGCAGGGTGGCGGAGACATGGTCTTCGTCCCCCGCGCTGGCGCCGCCGGAGGTGAGGATCGCGTCCGCCTCCGCGGCGCCGCGGTCGAGCGCGGCGCGCACCGCTTCGGCGCGGTCGGGGGCGCGGCCGAGGTCCACCGGCTCGAATCCCCAGGCGCCGAGCATCGCCAGCAGCATCGGCCGGTTGGCGTCGAGGGTGGCCCCCGGCGCCCCCGGCGGATCCGACAGCTCGTCCCCGGTGGACAGCACCGCCACCCGCAGTTTTCGCCTGACCGGGACCGCCGCCAGCCCTGCCGCCGCCAGCAGCGCAAGGTCCTGCGGGCGCAGGATGCGACCGGCGGGCAGGAGGGGGGCGCCGACCGAAAAATCCTCGCCGGCGGCGCGGGTGTTGGCTTTGAACTTCAGCCCGGGGCGGAGGCGCAGCTCGTCGCCCTCAAGCCCGATATCCTCTTGCAGAACAACGGTATCAGTTCCTTCGGGGAGGGCGGCTCCGGTCAGGATCCGCACCGCGGCCCCCTTGGGCGCGCGGCCCGCGAAAGGCGCCCCCGCCGCCGCCCGCCCCGCGGCCAGCCGAAGCCGCTCGGGATCGGCGCCGGTCAGCGCGGCATGGGCGAAGGCGTAACCGTCCACCGCCGAATTCGCGACCGGGGGATTGGCGCGCGCCGCGGAGACCTCCGTCGCCAGCACCCGCCCCAGCGCGTGCGCCAGCGGGACCGTCTCGGCCCCGGTCACCGGCGCGCAGCGCTCCCGCAAAAGCCCCAGCGCCACGTCGACCGCCAGCCAGTCCACCCCCGGCGGCAGCGCGAAACAGTCGTTGCGCAGCGCCGGCGGGTCGGAGGGCGGGCGGGCGGTCATCGCAGCCCCAGCTCGTCGAGGATGAAATCGGCGATGGCGGCGACGTCGTTCAGCGGCAGCAACCTCCGGTCCGTGATCACATCCGCGTCGGCCGCCACGGCGCGCACCGTCGGATCCTCCGGCGCAATCAGATCGCGGCCCAGCGAGGGCCGGTGCACCTCCACCTTCGGCTGCGGCCCGCGTTTCCAGCCCTCCGTGATCACAAGATCCACCGGGGCCATCTGCGCCAGCAGCTCGTCAAGCGACGGCTCCGGGTCGCCGCGCAGCTCGCGCATCAGCGCCCAGCGGGTTCCCGAGGCGATCAGCACCTCGCGCGCCCCGGCCTCGCGATGCCGGAAACTGTCGGCCCCGGGCCGGTCCAGGTCGAACCCGTGATGCGCGTGCTTGAGGGTCGAGACCGTCAGGCCCCGCCCGCTGATCTCGGTCACCAGCCGCTCGACCAGCGTGGTCTTGCCGGCGTTCTTCCAGCCGGTGACGCCCCAGACCGGCGAGCCGCTCACGGCGCGACGGTCCGGGCGGGGGCGAGATGCGCCGCCCACAGCCGCTCCGCCTCCGCCAGATCCTCGGGGGTGTTGACGTTGAAGAAGGGGTCGAAGGGCTCCGCCTCGAACCGCGCCTCGGCGCAGCCGTGCCGCCCGGTCCACTCGACCACGCGCCGCATCCCGGCCCCGAGGCAGGTCCGCAGATCCTCGCGCAACCCCACATCCCAAAGCCCGAAGGTCGGGTGCCGCGCCGTCCCCAGCGCCGGGTCCGGGGTCACGGCCATGGCGAGCACCGTCCCCGCCTCCTCCGCCGCCGCGACCAGCCGCACGGCGAGGTCGCGCGGGAAGAACGGCGTGTCCCAGGCGACCGTGACGATGGCGCGGGCCCCGCGCCCCGCCGCCCAGTCGAGCCCCGCGAGCACGCCTGCCAAAGGCCCCGGCCGGTCCGGAGAGGCGTCGCCGATCACATCGAGCCCCCAGGCGGCGAAGCGCGCCGCCGGTCCGTTGGCGTTCAGCGCGAAGGCCGGGACCTGCGGCGACAGGCGCTGCAGGGCATGGGCGAGCAGCGGCTGGCGGCCGACCAGTTCCAGGCCCTTGTCGCCCCCGCCCATCCGGCGCGATTCGCCGCCCGCCAGGATCACGCCGTAAATGTCGGTCAGCAT
>NZ_JBSRTQ010000033.1:0-32529 GCF_055129145.1 Albimonas sp.
CGCCGCGCCGTTGGCCTCGGGCGCGGGAGTGGCCTTGCGGGTGCGGGCGGCCGAGGCCGGGCTCGCCGCGCTGATCGCCAACACGCTCGCCGACCTCTACGCCCGCGACCGGCTGCAGGCGCGGATCGAGGCGGAGGAACGCGCCGCCCGTCTGCTCGCCAACCGGCTGGAAGAGTTGACCGCCCGCCTCGCCGCCGCCGAGACCGCCGCCGAGGCGCGCCGCGCCGCGCTGCGGGCGGCGTCGGCCTCGGCGCTGGCGGAGGCCGGGCGACGGCTTGAGGCGCATGAATCCGCGCTCGACGCCTACCGGACCCGCGGCCTTGGCGAGCCGCTCGCCGCCGCCCGCGCCGATGAGGGGCAGGTCCGCCGCGCCTGGCAGGCGGCCCAGGCGCGGCTGGAGGGGATGCGCGAGGACCTGGACGCGATGCGGGCGGCGGCGGAGGTGCGCGCGCGCGACGACCCCGACCTGCTCGCCCGGACCGGGGAGGCGCGCGCGCTGGGCGCGCTGCGCGACGCGACGCGGAGCCGGCTGCAGGCGGTGGTCGGGGCGGGGGCGGGGGCGACGGGGCCGGAACGCTCGGACATCCGCATCGCCGGTCCCGCCCTGCCGCCCGCGGCGCCGGACCGGCTTTCGGCGGCGACGGCGCTCATCGCGGCGCTTTGCGGCGGGCTTGCGGCGGCCGGGATGGCCGGCGCGGCGGCGGAGGCGACGGACCGCGCCCTGCGCAGCCTCGAGGATGCGGCGGAGGAGGCGCGGATGCCGGCGCTGGCGGCGGTGCCCCGCACGGTCGCGCCGCGATCGGCGGTGGGGCTGGCGGGGGCGGGGTTGGAAGCGTTCTCGGGCGACGGCGGCGCCGCCGCCGGCCTGCTGGCGCTCGCCCGCGCCCGCCCCGCCGGGCCGCTGGCCGAGGCCGGGCGTGCGCTGCGCGTGCGGCTGATGGCCGGGGCGACGGCCCCGATGGTGATCGCGGTGACCTCGCCCGGCCCGCGCGAGGGCCGGTCGGAAACCGCCGCCCTTCTGGCCGAGACCTGCGCCCGCATCGGCCTGCGCACGGTGCTCGTCGACGCCGACATCCGCGCCCCCTCCCAGGCCGCCCGCTTCGGGCTGCAGGGCGCGGCGGATCTGCTGGAGACGCTGGAACGCGGGGCGCCTCTGGACGAGGTGCTGTGGACCGACACCGCCACCGGGCTCAGCATCCTGCCGGCCGAGCCGGCGCCGGCCTGGCGGGCGGACCTGCTGGCCGGCCCGGCGATGGCGGCGCTTCTGGGCGCGCTGCGCAAGCGGTTCGACGTGGTGGTGTTGGATACGCCGCCGCTGCTGTCGGTCGCCGACGGCTTCGTGCTGGCGGCGAAGGCCGACCGGGTGCTGCTGCTGGCCCGCGAGGGGCGGACGCGGCGCGAATCGCTGCGCGCCGCGGCGCGGATGCTGACGGAACACGACATTCGGCCGGCCGGCGTGGCGCTGACCGATGCGCTGGCCCCGACGCGGGCCTCGGGCCTCGCCCGCCGCCCCTCCCCGCCTCGCGACCGCTTCGGGCGGTTTTCGGAAGGGTTCGGGGACGGCTAGGCCGGGCCCGGATCGGAGCTCAGCGGTCGAAGACCTCGTCGACCTCGCCGTAGCCGTCTTCGAGCGCGAGGCGCAGGCGGCGCACGCCCTCCACCTCCACCACCTGCGGATGCACGGTGCGGCCCGCCCGCAAGGCGGCCGCTTCCGCCGCGGCGAGCAGGGTCGCGGAGGCCGACAGCAGCCGCAGGTTCATCCGGGTCGGGAACACGATGGCCCGCTCCCGCGTCTCCCAAAGGCGCAGAGCCTCGGACGGCGCGATCCATTCGGTCATCACCGTCTCGCGCCCGTCATGGACCGGCTCCTGATCCTCCGGCGCGCGGGCGATGTAGAAGAAGGTGTCGAAGCGCTTCGGCGCGGACGAGGGCGCGCACCAGCGGGCGAAGCGGGTCAGCTGGGTCAGGTCGGGGACCACGCCGCGCGCGCGCACATAGTCGAGGAACGGGATCTCGCCGTTCTCCACCGCGGTCCGCTCCTCCGGCGTGCCGGTCTTGCCGCCGGGGGCGAGCAGCAGCCCGGTCTCCTCGAAGGTCTCGCGCACCGCGGCGATGCGGGGCGCGCGCTCGTCCTCCGGCACCTCATGCCAGCCGATGGCGTGGTCGGCCCAGGCGGGGGAGGCGTCCTCCTCGGTCAGCTTGCCGCCCGGGAACATCATGGCGCCCGAGAAGAAGTCGATCATCTGGTTGCGCCGGACCATCAGCACTTCCAGCACCGGCGTCTCGCGCAACAGCATGACCGTCGCGGCCAGGCGGATCGGTTTCGCATCCGGCATCTTGCTTTTCTCCCTTTGCGTTTCTGGCCGGGAGGGTGGCGCCCCGCGGCGGGCTTTGTAAGGGGGAAAAGACAAGGGCCCCGCCGCAGCGCGACGGGGCCCGTTGAAACGGGGGCGTGAAGCCGGGGGCGGCGGTCAGCCGGCCAGCGCCTCCATCACCTCGTCCGACATCTCGAAATTGGCGGTGACGGTCTGCACGTCGTCGTCGTCCTCGAGCGCGTTGATCAGCTTCATCACCTTCTCCGCCCCTTCGAGGTCGAGCTCGTTGGTCAGATTCGGCTTCCAGATCAGCTTGGTCGAAACGGACTCGCCCAAGCTGGCCTCCAGCGCGGTGGAGACCTCGTTCAGGTCGACGCCCGCGCAATAGATCACGTGGTTCTCGTCGTCCGATTCCACGTCGGCGGCGCCGGCCATGATCGCGGCTTCCATCACCGTGTCGGCGTCGCCGACGGAGGCGGGATAGACCACCTGGCCCATGCGGTCGAACATGAAGCCGACCGAGCCGGTTTCGCCCAGGTTGCCGCCATGCTTGGCGAAGAGCGAGCGGACGTTGGAGGCGGTGCGGTTGCGGTTGTCGGTCAGCGCCTCCACCACCACGGCGATGCCGCCGGGGGCGTAGCCCTCGTAGCGGATCTCCTCATAGGTGTCGGCGTCGCCGCCGATGGACTTGTTGATCGCGCGGGTGATCACGTCCTTGGGGACCGAGACCTGCTTGGCCTCGCGCACCGCGAGGCGCAGGCGCGGGTTCTTGTCCGGGTCCGGGTCGCCCATCTTCGCCGCCACGGTGATTTCCTTGGCGAGCTTGGAGAACAGCTTGGAGCGGACAGCGTCCTGGCGCCCCTTGCGGTGCTGGATATTGGCCCATTTGGAATGGCCGGCCATGACGAGCCTCGCGCGGTCTGAAGGGTTTCCCGAATGCGCGCGCTTATAGGCGAGGCGAGGCCGGCCCTCAAGGCCCGCGCCGCAGACCTGCATTACGGGGGGGCGGCTCAGATCGAGATGATCGCCAGCGCGGTCGCCAGCGTCAGGATCACCAGCGCGAACCGCAGACGCCGCTCGTGGCCGTAGAGCCGCGCGAGCCTCGCGTCGCCGGAAGCCGTGCCGGGCAGCGTCTCCCCCCGGCCCATGGCGCGCTGCAATTCGCGCGACGCGGCCATGCGCACCGGCAGGCGGGGGGAGCGGGCGGCGAGGTCCAGATAGGCGTCGCGATGCGTCCGCTCCAGCCGCCTGACCATCGCCTGGATGATCACGCCCCAGAGCGCGAGCACCCCCAACAGCGCGGAGCCCGCCACGACCAGCGCCCAGACCCAGATGTCCGCGCCCGCCACTACAGCGGCCAGATCAGCGGGATCAGCAGGCAGGCGACCACGCCGATCAGCAGGTTCATGCCCAGCCCGATGCGCACGAAGTCGGTGAACTTGTAACCGCCCGGCCCGTAGACCAGCGTGTTGGTCTGGTAGCCGATGGGGGTGGCGAAGCTGGCCGAGGCCGCGATCATCACCGCCACCACGAAGGGGCGCGGGTCGACGCCCAGCGTATGGGCGAGCGCGATGGCGATGGGCGTCATCACCACGGCCACCGCGTTGTTGGACACCAGTTCCGTCAGGGCCGAGCACATCAGGAACAGCATCCACAACGCCGCCTCGGGCGGCAGCTTCATCAGGAACGGCGCGATGGCGTCGACCACCAGCTTGACCGCGCCGGAGCTTTCCAGCGCCGCGCCGATGCCCAGCATGGCGAAGATCAGCGCCAGCAGCCGGCCCTCGACGCTGTCGAACGCCTCGTCCGCGTCGATGCAGCGGGTGAACAGCACCACCGCCACCCCGATGACCGAGGCCGCCACGATAGGCACGACGTCGATGGCCGACAGGAACACCACCCCGAACAGCACCGACAGCACGATCCAGGCGCGGTCGCGGCGATAGGGCCGCTCGGTCGGCTGGGCGACGTCGACGAGGCCGACGTCTTCGGCGAGGCGCTTGATGTCCTCGGGGTCGCCCTCCAGCAGCAGGGTGTCGCCGATGCGAACGAAGATGTCGTCGAGCTGCCGGCCGAGATTCTGGCTCCGCCGATGCACCGCCAGCGGGTAGACGCCGTAGCGGCGGCGCAGGCGCAGCTGGCCCAGCGTGCGGCCGACCATGCGGCAGTTGGGGCCGATCAGCGCCTCCACCGTCACGGTCTTCTTCTCGGAGATCCGGTCGACCATGTGGAGGGCGCGGGTTTCGCGCAGGCCGAGCAGCTCGTTGACCCCGGTGCGCAGCACCACGCGGTCGCCCTCCTGCATCACCACGCCGGCCATGTTGCGGCGAAGCGATTCGTCGCCGCGCAGCACGTCGATCACGCGCATGCCCTGGCGGCGGAACATCTCCACCTTCAGCACCTCCTGCCCGATGATCGGGGAGCCGGGCGGCACCGCGACTTCGGTCATGAAGGACAGGCGTTTGCGCTCGCCCAGGAAGTCGGCCATCGCCTGACGCTCGGGCAGCAGATGGGGGGCCGCGATGCGCAGGTAGATCAGCCCGGTCAGCGCCAGCGCGATGCCGAGCGGCGTGACCTCGAACATCGAGAACGGCTCCATCCCCGCGCCGCGGGCGACGCCGTCGACCAGCAGGTTGGTGGAGGTGCCGATCAGGGTGCAGATCCCGCCGAGGATGGCGAGATAGCTGAGCGGGATCAGCAGGCGCGAGCCGGTCATGCCCATCTTCTGCGCCAGCCGCATGGCGATGGGGATCATCACCACCACCACAGGCGTGTTGTTCATGAAGGCCGAGGCGATCAGCACGAAGAACGCGAAGGCGGCGAGCGTGGCCTTGGGGCGTTTCTCCGCCCGCTCCAGCGCGAAGCGGGTGAAGGCGTCGAGCGCGCCGGTCCGCACCAGCGCGCCGGACAGGATGAACATGGCGGCGATGGTGATCGGCGCCGGGTTGGCGATGGCCCCCATCAGAGCGGAAGGCTCCATCACCCCGGTCGCCAGCAGGATGGCGACGCCGCCGATGGCCACCACTTCGGGCGAGAACCGCTCCATGCAGAACAGGGTGAACATGCCGGCGAGCACGCCCAGCGTCAGCAGCGCCGGCAGGTTGTCGAGGACCAGCTGGATCATGCGCTCGCCTCCATCGGCTCGGTCGCGGGCGGGCGGCGGCGCGGCTGCACCAGGGCCATGCCGGCGATCATCGCCGCAAGAGCCGCCCAGAGCCACCCCGAATGACGCTCGTCCAGCAGCACCACCGACCACAGCACCGCCGAGAGGGTGACGAGATAGGAGACCAGCGAGGCGTAGACCGGTCCGAAGGCGCGGTTCATGCGCAGATATCCCAGATAACAGAGGCAGGAGAGCGCGGCGCCGGCGACGACGGCCTGTTCGGCCGCGCCGAAGGGGCCGGGCAGGGGCACGTAGGCGCCGGGGGTCAGCGCCACATAGGGGATCAGCACCGCCAGCCCGCAGAGCGAGGCGCCGAGCAGGGCGGAGACGGGATCGAGATCCTCGGGCATGCGCAGCGCGACGAAGAGGCCCTCGGCCGCGTAGCAGACCGGCGTGAGTAGCAGGAGCACCACCCAGGGCCAGGCGTCGGGATCGGGCAGCGCCGCCTCGGGCCCCAGCAGCAGGACGATGGCGAGCGCGCCGAGGCCGACGCCCGCCAGGCGGCGCGCCTCCGGCCGCTCGACCCGGAAGGCGAGCGCGAGGAGCAGCGCGAAGATCGGGGTCATGGCGATGACGAGGCCCAGCACCCCGGCGGGCAGGTGCGAGGCGGCGTGAAGCTCCGACAGCGCCGGCAGGAAATTGCCCAGCAGGGCGACGCCCACATAGAAGCCGAGCGCCCGCCAGGTCAGCGGCATCGGCCGGCGGCGGATCGCCTGCGCCACGCCCAGGAACAGAACGAACAGCGCGAAATGCCAGAACATCAGCCCGCCGACGTCATGGCCGGTCGATACCGCGACCTTGACCGCGACGGTCGCGGCCCCCCAGCCGACGCCCACCATCAGCAGCGCCGCGGCGGCGCCGGCGGTGCGCGCCGTCGGCGGGCCGGGCCGGGTGACGGAAACGTCTGAAGTCATGCGGAAGGGCGCTCTCGGCTCGGGGCGGGGACGGGCGGCGGCGCGGATCGGGCGCCGGGGTCGATCCGGGACAGGATTGGGACGGGGGGCGGGACGGCGTTCGGGGCTCTGGAAACAGGCGCGTGCGTCGGGCTCCGTTGCGGGACGGGCGTCCCGGCGGGCGGCCCTCGTCATGGCGCAAGATGCCCTCGCCGGCGCGCCGAGGGAAGCGCCCGCGCCCGCGATGCGAAGCCGCGGGGGGGCGGGTCGCGCGCGCCGCCCCGCCCTCTGTCCCCCGCGCGCGGAACCGGCTATGGGATCGCCATGAGGCTCATGTTCCTGGGAGACGTGGTCGGCCGTTCCGGTCGCGCCGCGGTCGTCGAGCGCCTGCCGGCTTTGCGCACGGCCTGGGCGCTCGATTTCGTCGTGGTCAACGCCGAGAACTCGGCGTCCGGCATGGGGCTGACCGGGGGCATCGCCGCCGACATCCTCGCCGCCGGGGCCGACTGCATCACGCTCGGCGATCACGCCTTCGACCAGAAGGAGATGCTGACCTACATCTCCTCCGAGCCGCGGATCATCCGACCCCTGAACTTTTCGCGCGCGGCGCCGGGGGCCGGTTTCCGCGTCTTCCCCGCGACGCGCGGGCGAAAAGTGCTGGTGGCGCAGGCGCTTGGCCGGGCTTTCATGTCCCGGCCCTATGACGACCCGATCCCGATGCTGGACGCGGCGCTGAAGACCAGCCCGATGCCCGCCATCGCCAACGCGGTGATCGTCGACTTCCACGCCGAGGCGACCTCCGAAAAGATGTCGATGGGCCGGATCCTCGACGGACGCGCGAGCCTGGTGGTGGGGACGCATACCCATGTCCCGACCTCGGACGCGGTGCGCCTGAACAAGGGCACCGGCTACATGACCGACGCGGGCATGTGCGGCGATTACGACTCGGTCATCGGCATGCAGGCCGAAGAGCCGATCCGCCGCTTCGTCACCGGCATGGCCAAGGGGCGTTTCCAGCCGGCGCTGGGCGAGGCGACGCTGTCGGGCGTGGTGGTCGACACCGACGACGCCACGGGGCTCGCCCGCGGCATCTGGCCGGTGCGGGTCGGAGGACGTCTGGCCCAGTGCGCGCCCGAGGGTTATGAGATCCCGGCCTAGCCGTTTTCGGTGATGATGCGGTCGAGCGGACGGTCGGTCGCCTCCGCCGGCAGGAGCGTGTCGCTGCGCTGCGCCGCGTAGGCGAAACCCAGCGCGGGGACCGGCGCGCCTGCCGTCTCCGCCAGCATCGCCAGCGTGCGGTCGTAGAAGCCGCCGCCATATCCGAGCCGCATCCGCACGTCGTCGAAGGCGACCAGCGGCGCGATCACCAGGTCCGGCGTCAGCCAGTCTCCCGAAGCCGGGGCGAGCGCGCCGAACGGCCCGACCTCCAGCGCGCCGTCCGGGGTCCATGCGCGGAACCGCAGCGGCAGACCGGGCCCGATCACCACCGGCGCGCAGATCCGCAGGCCGGCTTCGTGCAGGCGGGTCATGGCGGGGCGGGGATCGATCTCGGTCCGGATCGGCAGGTAGCCCGAGACGATCGCGCCCTTAGGGGCCGTCGCCAGCGCGGCGGCGACCAGCGCCTCGGTTGCCGTCTCGGGCGCGGGGCCGAGCGCCAGATGAGCCTCGCGCCGCCGCTCGAAAGCTTCGCGCCGCGCCTCCGCCTTGGGCACGGCGAGCAGGGAAGGCTCGGTCACGCCCCCAGAAGCTCCGCCACCGCCGCGCGCAGCACCGCCTCGTCGGGCGGCGACAGGCTCGGGTTGCCCGCCCGATGCCCCCAGTCGGAGACGATGGGCCGAAGCGCGGCGTTCGGCATCATCGCCGCTTCGATCTCGTTGTCGGCCACCTGGAAATAGAGGTCGGTGGTGGAGGGCATCAGCAGCGTGCGCGCCTTGATCGCTCCCAGCGCCGCCTTCAGGTCCCCGAAGAACACCGGGTTGTCGGAAATGTCGGAGCGGGTCCAGGTGTCGAGCATCGACAGCAGGTCCTCGCCCTCGCGCCGCATGAAATTCCCCTCCCAGCCGCGAACCAGCCAGTCCTCCATCGTCGCGAAGCCGGCGCCGCGCCACAGCTCCTCCCGGTAGAACGTCTGGCTCATCGCCCAGCCGGCGTAGATGCGGGCGAAGGCGCGCAGGCCGCGCAGGGGTTTTGCGACGAACCGCCCGTCCTGATACGCCGCGTCGGCGGTCAGGGCGGTGCGCAGCCCCTCCAGAAACACCGCGTTATGCGGGCTGGTGCGGGCCGATGTGCAGACCGCGCAGATCGCGTTCACCTGGTCCGGGAACAAAGCCCCCCAGTGCAGCGCCTGCTGGCCGCCCATCGACCAGCCGTAGACCAGCGCGAGCCGCTCCACCCCGAACCGCTCCGCCAGCAGGCGGCGTTGCGCCTGGACATTGTCCCAATGGGTGAACAGCGGCGCTCGTCCGTCGGCATAGGGCATCGCCAGCGTCGAGGGCGAGGTCGACAGCCCGTTCCCGAACTGATTGGGGATCACGATGAACCACCGTTCCGGGTCCAGCACCCGGCCCGGGCCGATCAGCCAGTCGATGTCCGAATGCTGGGCGCCGTAGGAGGTGGGGTAGAGGATGACGTTGGAGCGATCCGCCGCCAGCGTGCCGTAGGTGCGGTAGGCGACATGGGCGGCGGGCAGGGTCATGCCCGATTGCAGGACGGTCGGCCCCAGGTCGAAGATGTGGTGGTCGGACATGGGGGGCTCCTGCGAGGGCTCGGGTCGGGCGGATGTTTCGCCGCCCCGACGGCGGGGTCAAGCGAGCCCGGCCATTTCGTCGCCGCGGCTTGCGGTTTCGCGGCCGTCGGGCCAAGTCGGATGCCTGTCAGAATGTCCGCCTGGAGATCGCCGCATGTCGCCCGAAGCTCAGAAGACCGTGGGGACCGAGGTCCTGTTCCAGCCGCTCGACATCGGGCCGCTTCACCTGAAGAACCGCATCGTCATGGCGCCGATGACCCGCAACAAGGCGCCCGAAGGCATCCCCGGCCAGGCCAACGCCGACTATTACCGCCGCCGCGCCCTCGGCGGGACCGGCCTGATCCTGTCCGAGGGCACGGTGATCGACCGCCCCGGGTCGCGCAACATGCCCCATGTCCCCTTCATCCATGGCGATGCGGCGCTGGCCGGCTGGAAGCTGGTGATCGACGCGGTCCACGCGGCGGGCGGCAAGATGGGGCCGCAGATCTGGCATACCGGCTCCACCCGCGGCGCCGGCGGCTGGGATCCGCAGGTTGAAGTCGAAAGCCCATCGGGCCTCGTCGCCCCCGGCGATGCGCGCGGGAAGGCGATGACCGAAGAGGACGTGGCGGATCTGGTCGCCGCCTTCGCCTCGGCCGCGGCGGATTCCAAGCGCATCGGCTTCGACATGGCCGAGCTGCACGGCGCCCATGGCTACCTGATCGACCAGTTCCTGTGGGACGGCACCAATGAGCGCGACGACCGCTGGGGCGGCAAGGCGCTGCCCGATCGCGCCCGGGTGGTGACCGAGATCGTGCGGGCGGTGCGCGAGGCCGTCGGCCCCGGTTTCCCGATCTTCCTGCGCCTGAGCCAGTGGAAGCAGCAGAACTACGACGCGAAGCTCGCCACCACCCCGGCCGAGATGGAGGCCTGGCTGACGCCCCTCGCCGAGGCCGGGGTGGACGTCTTCCACTGCTCCCAGCGCCGGTTCTGGGAGCCGGAGTTTCCCGAGCTCGACGGCGAGGATGGGCTGAACTTCGCCGGCTGGGCGAAGAAGCTGACCGGCAAGATGACCTGTTCGGTGGGCTCGGTCGGGCTCGACGGCGAGTTCATCCGGACGCTGCGCGGCGGCGAGGGCGCGGCCGCGGCCGGCCTCGGAAAACTGGTCGCGCGGATGGAGCGTGACGAGTTCGACCTGATCGCAGTGGGCCGGATCCTGCTGAGCGACCCCAACTGGCCGGAGAAGATCCGCACCGGAGCCGAGGTCTCGGGCTTCGACGTCTCCGCGATGGCCGAGCTGGTCTGAGGCCGGTCACCCCCCCCGGCCCCCTCACCCCCCGACGCCGCGCGCGGCGTGCGCGCCGGGGGGGCTTTCGAGATAGGCCTTGGTTTCCGGCCGGTCCTGCAGCCAGCCGGCCCAGCGATGCATGACCTTGGCCATCCGCGCCGGCTCCACCCCCAGCTGGGCCATGGCGACGCCGCCGTTGACCGATTCGCGATACTCCGCGATCAGCGCGCCGCGCAGGACGAAGCGGGACATGCCGTCGATCACCACCTTCCGGCCCGCGAACTGGGGGATGGTGGAGGTGAAGCTCGACAGCGACCAGGCGAAGCCCTGGTCGCCGTCGCAGACGCCGTCGAACATCTCCCACCGATACTCGGCCGCGTCGCGGTGGAAGAGGTCCTGCATCATGTGGGCGATCTCGGGCCGGCCCTGGTGGGGGCCGTAGATGTAGTCGTGATAGACCGCGTCCTCGGTGAAGCAGGCGGCGAAGCGGGCGCCGTCGCCGGATTCGGCGGCCTGCGTGAACCGGGCCAGAAGGCGGTTGAAGTCCGGGCTGTTCATTGGCGTTTCCTCTGTGGTCTTCCGGGCGGCTCTGCGGCCGCGCGCCTCCGCGATCCAACGGCGCCGGGCGGGGCGGGGGCAAGTGCGGACGCGCATCCGTCCTGTGATGATGGAGCCCCGCCGGGCGGGCCCGGATCGACAAGGCGGGGGCGGGGCGGCTAGCTTACCCGGCGTCCGGCGCCTTTCTCCGGATGAAACCAGAGGTTTTCCGCATGTCGCTTCGCCTGCTTTCCCCGGTCGAAATCGGTCCGTTCCGGCTCGCCAACCGCATGGTCATGGCGCCGCTGACCCGCTCGCGCGCCGAGGCCGACGGGACCCCGACCGCGCTGATCGCGGAGCATTACCGCCAGCGCGCCTCGGCCGGGCTGATCGTCAGCGAAGCCACGCTGATCTCGCCGCAGGGGCGGGGCACGCCGGACACGCCGGGGCTGTGGTCGGACCGGCAGGTCGAGGCCTGGCGGATGGCGACGGATGCGGTGCATGGCGAGGGCGGGCGGATCTTCACCCAGCTCTGGCATGTGGGGCGGCAGTCGCACCCCGAGCTGCAGCCGAACGGGGAGACGCCGGTCGCGCCATCGGCCGTCGCCGCGGTCGGCCAGTGCCGGACGCCGATGGGGATGCGGGATTATCCGATGCCCCGCGCGCTGGAGGAGGGCGAGATCGCGGCGACGGTCGAGGACTATCGGCTCGCGGCGCGCAACGCGCTGGCGGCGGGGTTCGACGGGGTGGAGCAGCATGCGGCCAATGGATACCTGATCGACCAGTTCCTGCAGGACGGGGCCAACAAGCGCGAGGACCGCTACGGCGGGTCGATCGAGAACCGGGCCCGGTTCCTGTTCGAGTGCCTCGACGCGCTGATCGACGCCTGCGGGCCGGAGCGGGTGGGCATCCGGCTGTCGCCGCTCAACGTGCATGGCGGCATTTCGGACAGCGACCCCTGGGCGCTGCATGAGCATGTGGTGCGGGGGCTCGCGGGCCGGGGTCTCGCCTATCTGCATGTGATCGAGCCGCGGACCATGCCGGGCGGGCGGCATCGGGAGGGGGAGGCGGCCAATGCCGCGCCGCGGCTGCGGCCGCTGTTCGACCGGCCCTATATCGCCGCCGGCGGTTTCGGGCGCGACGGGGCGGAGGCGCTGCTGGCGGCGGGGCATGCCGACATGGTGGCCTTCGGGCGCTGGTTCATCGCCAACCCCGACCTGCCCCGGCGCTTCGCCGAGGACCGGCCGCTGAACCCCTATGACCGCGCGACGTTCTACACCCCCGGCCCGGCGGGCTACACCGACTACCCGACCTGGGACGAGGTCGCGGCCCGGGACGGCGACGCCGCCTGAGCCCTTGGGGCGGGGCCGCGCGTCGGCGTCCCGCGCGTGGCGGCGGGGGCGCCCGCGCGGCCGGGAGACGGCGCGGCGGCGTCGCCGGGCGCCGCGTGCGGCGGAATGAGAAAGGCCCCGCCCCGGGTTCTCCGGGGCGGGGCCTTGATGTTTCTCGCGCAGGGCGGGCGAGGGCGCGGCGATCAGGCCGCCGACTTCTTCTTCTTGATCCCGGCCCACAGCTTCTTGTTGGACAGGTAGAGCAGCGCGGCCAGCAGCGCCACGAACAGGAAGTTCCGCGCGCCGGCCGCCTTGCGGTCGGCGAGCTTCGGCTCGGCCGCCCACATCAGGAAGGCCGAGACGTCGGTGGACATCTGGTCCACGGTCGCCGGGGTGCCATCGGCGTATTCGATGATCCCCTCGGACAGCGGCGGCGGCATGCTGATGTAACCGCCCGGGAAGGTGTGGTTCTCGTAGAGCACCGTGCCCGCCTGCTCCTTGATCTCATCGGTGTAGCCGGTGAGCAGGGAGTGGATGTATTCCGGGCCGCCGATGCCGTTGACCAGCTGGCTCAGACCGGTGCCATTGGGGCCGTGGAAGCCGGCGCGGGCCTTGGCCATCAGGCTGAGATCCGGGGCGCCGGCCGCGGTGTTGGCGGGGAACTTGTCCGAGGTCCGCGCGGTGCGGGTGTCGCCGGGCAGGGCCCCGTCCGAGTCGTCCGCCACCTGATAGAGCGCCGCGATGGCGCTGACCTGATCGGCGTCGTAGCCCGGGCCGGTGGCGTCGGCGAGGCTGCGGAACGACACGAACTTCATGCCGTGGCAGGCCGCGCAGACCTCGTTGTAGACCTGCAGCCCGCGCTGGAGCTGGTGCTGGTCATAGCTGCCGAGCGGCCCCTCGAACGAGAAGCTGATGTCGGTGACATGGCCGCCTTCCGCGGCGAAGCCGGCGGCCGGGAGGGCCGCGGCCAGCGCCGCGACGGCGAGGGTTTTGCGGATGCGCATGGTCATCGTCTCCTTCGCCCCGCTCATTCGGCCGGGGTCGCGGCGGCGCCGGACTTGGCGTATTTCTCCGCCATGGCGCGGTCGAAATCCTCTTCGATCGTCGCCGGGATCGGCTTCGGGGTCTCGACCAGGCCGAGCACCGGCAGGATCACCAGGAAGTAGCCGAACCAGTAGATCAGGCCGATCAGGGAGATGGTCGGCACCAGCCCCTCGGCCGGCATGCCGCCGCACCACATCAGGATGAAGAAATCCAGCACGAAGATCCAGAACCAGATCTTGAACTTCGGCCGGTAGCGGCCCGAGCGCACTTTCGACGTGTCCAGCCACGGCGCGAACAGCAGCACCGCGATGGAGCCGAACATGCAGATCACGCCGCCGAGCTTGGAGTCGATGAACCAGATGTCGAAGGTGATGGCGCGCAGGATCGCGTAGAACGGCAGGAAGTACCATTCGGGAACGATGTGGGCCGGGGTGGAGAGGGGGTTGGCCTCGATGTAGTTGTCCGCATGGCCGAGGTAGTTCGGCATGTAGAACACCATGATCACGAAGACCAGCAGGATCACCGCCAGGGCGAACAGATCCTTGATCACGTAATACGGCCAGAACGGCACCGTGTCCTTCTTGACGTCTTCGATCGAGGTGCGGCGGACTTCAACCCCGGTCGGGTTGTTGTTGCCGGTGGAGTGGAAGGCCCAGATGTGCACCACGACCAGCCCGACGATCACGAAGGGCAGCAGGTAGTGCAGCGAGAAGAAGCGGTTCAGGGTGGGGTTGTCGACGGCGAAGCCGCCCCACAGCCAGTTCACGACGGGCTCGCCGACCAGGGGCAGCGCCGAGAACAGGTTGGTGATCACCGTCGCGCCCCAGAAGGACATCTGGCCCCAGGGCAGGACGTAGCCCATGAACGCCGTCGCCATCATGGCGAGGTAGATCAGGACGCCGATGATCCAGGTGACTTCGCGCGGGGCCTTGTACGACCCGTAGTATAGGCCGCGGAAGATGTGGAAGTAGACCGCGATGAAGAACAGCGACGCGCCGTTGGCGTGCATGTAGCGCAGCAGCCAGCCGCCGTTGACGTCGCGCATGATGTGCTCGACCGAGGCGAAGGCCATCTGGGTGTTGGCGGTGTAATGCATGGCCAGCACGATGCCGGTCACGATCTGCATCGCCAGACAGACCGTGAGGACGATGCCCCAGATCCACATCCAGTTGAGGTTCTTCGGCGTCGGGATCATCAGCGTGCCGTAGATGATCCCGCCGATCGGCAGGCGGGCGTCCAACCACTTTTCGAAGCTGGACTTCGGCTTGTAGGGCTCGTGCGGGATGCCGGACATGATCGTCTCCTCAACCCAGCTTGATCTTGCCGTCGGCCATCGCGGCCACCGGGACGGGCAGGTTCTCGGGCGCGGGTCCTTTGCGGATCCGCCCGGCGGTGTCGTAATGCGAGCCGTGGCACGGGCAGAACCAGCCGTCGAAATCGCCGGCCTCGCCCAGGGGCACGCAGCCCAGATGGGTGCAGACGCCCAGCATGACGAGCCATTCGCCGGCCTCGTCGAGGGTGCGGTTCTCGTCGGTGGCGGGCTGGCCCTCATGCTGCGCGTTGCGCGCGATGGGGTCCTTGAGATCGCTCAGAGGGACGGCGCGTCCCTCTTCGATCTCGGTCTCCGTCCGGCGCCGGATGAACACCGGCTTGCCGCGCCATTTGACGGTCAGCTGGGTGCCGACCTCCACCGCGCTGACGTCCACCTCGATGGAGGCGAGCGCCAGCACGTCGGCGCTGGGGTTCATCTGGTCGATGAGGGGCCAGACCGCCGCGCCGGCCCCGACGGCGCCGACGGCGGCCGTCGCGACGTACAGGAAATCCCGGCGGGTCGGTTCGGCGTCCGATTCTGCGTGGGCCACGAGGCTGTCCCCCTTCGCGTGTTCGTCGCGTCCCCCGCCTGTTTCGCGGACGCCCGGCTGGCGCCTGGAGTGGCTGGCGGGACGAAATGCCGACGGTCCGTCCCAGAGTGGGATGAACCGATCCGGAGGTCGATTACCGCCGCCAAAGTTGAAGGTCCAGAGACAGGTAGACGCAGAGTCGCCCCATTTCGGTTTTTTCTCACGGCATTGGCGTCAAAGCCGCGGGGTTCATCCCACCCTGCGGAGCACGGCTCCGGCGGGGCGCGGCGAGGGATCGCAGGACCGGGCGCCGGCCTTCGCGCGGCGTGGCCGGGGCGGGACGAATCGTCGGCGTCAGTCGGTTCCGCGGGCCGGCGCCGGGGTCCACGGACCGGCGGGACCGAACACCACGTCATGCATCAGTCGTGTTTGTCCACGAGCCGTGCGCGCCGAGCAATTCGCTTGTGAAAAAGGAAAAACATGAGCCAACGCAATGATATCGCCAGTACAAAAAATATGACCGCAAACGAGAATCCTCCAATTATTGCGTTGTTGTCGTCGCTGCCGCTTAAGGCATTTCCCAATCCCACGCCGAGACAAAGTATTGTGCTGAGAATGGATAGAAAAAATAAAATTATCAATCCACCTATCCAAAATCCATCGGGTGGGGGGATAAAGTAATAACCTCTGACAGACGAAGATCTCTCAATTTCGTCGCTGAGATCCTTTAATTTTCTATTGAGTGACTCTTCTAATATTGCAAGTCGACGCGTATGTCGATCCAATATGGCAGCGTCAACGGAGTCCGGCCTGGTTCTTTCGATTTTTTCAATGATTTCTACCAAGCGTTCGATGCTCTGAAAACGAGCTTTCTCGCTTGCTGATTTTTCTTGCCCAAGCCATCGGTTGAGCAATTGCAAAAGTATTGGCGTTAGCAATGCGCTAAATGCCGCAGGCGCTTCCCAAGGTATTGTGCCAGATTCGCTAACCATCAATAGCCCTCTGAATAAGGAATCACCAAGCTAATTGAACAACAGTTACTCCGCCGCGTCGAGACCGAGGAACCCGCCCGATTGCCGCGCCCACAGGTCGGCATAGGCGCCGCCGCGGGTGATCAGGGCCTCATGGGTCCCCTGCTCGGCGATGCGGCCGTCCTCCATCACCACGATCCGGTCCATGCGGGCGATGGTCGACAGGCGGTGGGCGATGGCGATGACGGTGCGGCCCTCCATCAGCCGCTCCAGCGCTTCCTGCACCTCGGCCTCGGTCTCGGAATCGAGCGCCGAGGTCGCCTCGTCCAGCATCAGGATCGGGGCGTCCTTCAGGATCGCCCGCGCGATCGCCACCCGCTGCCGCTGCCCCCCGGACAGCTTCACGCCGCGCTCGCCCAATCGGGCCTCGTAGCCGGTGCGGCCGCGGAAATCCTCCAGCTCCTCGATGAAGTCGTGGGCGGAGGCCTGGCGGGCGGCCTCCATCGCCGCCTCGCGCCCCGCGTCGGGGCGGCCATAGAGGATGTTGTCCATGGCCGAGCGGTTGAACATCGCGGTGTCCTGGGTGACGAAGGCGATCTGGCGGCGCAGGTCGTCCTGCGCGAGCGCGCGGATGTCCTTGCCGTCCAGCGCGATGCGCCCCTGCTCCACGTCGTAGAGGCGCAGCGCCAGCTTCATCGCGGTGGACTTGCCGGCGCCCGAACGCCCGACCAGCGCCACCTTCTCCCCCGGCCGCACCGAAAGGTCGAAGCGATCGAGCCCGCCGCCGCGGTCGTCGTCGCGGTCGCGGCCATACTGGAAGGTGACGTTCTCGAAGGCCAGCGCGCCCTTGGCGCGGGGCAGGGGGGCGCCCTGGGGCGCGTCGCTGAGGCTGTGGGGTGGGGTGAGGGTGCGGATGCCGTCTTCGACCACGCCGGCATTGGCGAACATGCCCATGGCGGTGAAGCTGATCCAGCCCGACATCTGGCCGATGCGCAGCGCGAGCAGCCCCGACAGCGCCACCGCGCCGGGAGAGCCCGTGCCCTGGCCCCAGAGCCACAGCGCCGTGCCCACCAGCGTCAGCGGCAGCACGCCGGCGAGCGTCGCGATCACCGTGCGATAGGTCCAGGCGAGGCGGCCGAAGGCGATCTTGGCCTCGCGCAGGCGGCCCAGAGCCTCCTGCGCATAGTCCTCTTCGCGGCCCGCATGGGCGAAGAGCTTCACCGTCTCCATGTGCGAAATCGTGTCGACCAGCTGTCCCGACAGGGCGGATTGCGCGTCGGCCCGTTCCCGTGCGCTCGCCCGCAGGCGAGGCAGCATCCATGCGACCCAAGCCAGATAGACGACCAGCCAGCCCAGCAGCGCCAGCGTCAGCCGCCAGTCCGCCGCGCCCAGCGCCACCAGCGCGGCGACCATGGAGGCGAGCGCGAAGCTGACCGCCTGCACGACCTCGGAGGCGAGCTCGGTCAGCGCGGTCCCGGTCTGCAGCTGCTTGGCGGAGATGCGGCCGGCGAAATCATCCTCGAAATATTTCATCGGCTGGCCGAGCGTGTGGCGATGCAGCCGGAACACGGTCAGCTGGAACATGCCGGGCTGGAGGCTGAACTGCATCAGCCCCGACGAGATCGCCACGCAGATCGGGCGCACCGCGAAGACCGCGATGCCGGCGAGCGTCAGCAGCATTCCATGTTCCGCGAGGAAGGCGGCGCGGGCCCCGGGTTCGGTCAGCGCGGGGCCGGCCGTGGCGATCAGGTCGACCGCCCAGGACACCGCCCAGGCCACGCCGACCTCGGCCCAGGCCAGAGCCACGTTGGCGAGCATGGCGAGAAAGAACACCGGCCCGGCCCCGCGCAGGGCCCAGCGGCAGAAGGCGAGGAACCCCGACGGGGGCGGGCCGTCCGCCGGGGCGGAGGGGTCGAAGAGGTCGGCCGTGCGGCGCGCCCAGTCGCGGGAGGGGCGGGCGCGTTCGGGCGCCTCGGGGGCGGAGAAGTCGGTCACGGGTCGCGGGCCTCCTGCGGGTTCGGGCCTCGGGGGGATAGGGGCTCGACCCGGCGCGAGGTCAAGGGCGCGGGGGCGATTTGTCCCGCCGCGGGCGACGATGGGCTTGGCCGGCGCAGGCGCCGGGATGACCGCGGCCGGCTCAGGCGCCGGCGCGGGCCTCGACGATGCGCTTGATGTTGGCGAGCGCGGTGGCGGCCTCGGCGTCGATCCCGGCGATCTGGGCCTCGGTGATCGGACGGGGGCGGGCGGGGTTGGTCACGGTGCGCGTGAAGCGGGTCAGGCCGCCGGTCCGGGCCACGTCATAGCGCGCGATGACGGGACCGAGGAAGTCGGCCGCCGTCTCGCCGACCCAGAACGCCGCCGGGGCGTGATCGGCGACGCGCCAATGCAGCACGGCAGGGCCGGTGCGGGTATGCCATTCCTCGCGGAACGCGTCGCCGGTGAGCAGCGGCCGGTCGGGGCTGTCGAGCTTGTGGGAGGCCGCCAGCCATTCCGGCCAGGAATTGGGGTTCGAGACGTAGTCGAGCACCGCGCCCGGATCGGCGTCGATGTCGACATGGTGGCTGCGCTGGAAGGCGTGGGTTGGCGCGTCGTTCGCGTGGACGTCGGTCATCTGGGCTCTCCCGGGGTTTTTTGGTCCGGCGGTCGAGGCGCCGCCGTCGGGCGCAGAATGCGGGCGCGGGCGGGGGCGAGGCAAGCGCGTCGCCCCCGCGCCGTCGCCTCACTCCGCCGCCTGCGCCTCGTCGGTGGCGAGGAACCCGCCCGACTGCCGCGCCCAGAACCCGGCGTAGAGCCCGCCGGCGGCGAGCAGCTCGTCATGGGTTCCGGTCTCGGCGATGCGGCCTTCGTCCAGCACGACGATCCGGTCGAGCCGCGCGATGGTCGACAGGCGGTGGGCGATGGCGATCACCGTCTTGCCCTCCATCATGCCGTAGAGCGCGTCCTGGATCGCGGCCTCGACCTCCGAATCCAGCGCCGAGGTCGCCTCGTCCAGCACCAGGATCGGGGCGTTCTTCAGCACCACCCGGGCCAGCGCGATCCGCTGCCGCTGTCCGCCCGAGAGCTTCACCCCCCGCTCGCCGACATGGGCGTCGTAGCCCTTGCGGCCCTCGGGATCCTCGAGCCCGGGGATGAACTCCGCCGCGCTGACCCGCGCCGCCGCCTCCGCCATCTCGGCGTCGGAGGCGCCGGGCCGGCCATAGAGGATGTTGTCCCGCACCGAGCGGTGCAGCAGCGACGTGTCCTGCGTCACCATCCCGATCGCCGTGCGCAGCGAATCCTGGGTCACATCCCGCACCGACTGGCCGTCGATCAGGATCCGCCCCTCCTCCAGTTCGTGGAAGCGGAGCAGCAGGTTCACCAGGCTCGACTTGCCCGCGCCCGACCGGCCGACGAGCCCCACCCGCTCGCCCGGCTTGATCGTCAGGTTCAGCCCGTCGAGCCCGCCGGCCCGCTTGCCGTAGCGGTGGCGCAGGCCTTCGAACCGGATCTCCCCGCCCTGCACCTTCAGATCCGGCGCGCCGGGCGCGTCGGTGATCTCATGGGGGCGCGAGATGGTGGTCATGCCCTCGCGGATGATGCCGGCGAACTGGAAAAGCTGGGAGGTCACCCACATGATCCAGCCCATCATCGCCGACAGCCGGATGGTCAGCGCGGTCGCCGCCGACACCGCGCCGGCCGTCGCCGCGCCCACGGACCACAGATAGACCGCCGTCCCCACCGTTCCCACGATCAGCAGGCCGCCGGCGACGGAAAGGCAGATGGACATGATGGTCTGCAGCCCCATCTCGGCCGCGTCCCGCTCCCGCAGGTCGGCGATGGCCTCGCGGGCGAGGTCCAGCTCCTTCTCCGCATGGGCGAATAGCTTCACCGTCTCGATGTTGGAATAGCCGTCGACGATCTTGCCGGTGAGAGCCGAGCGTCCCTCCGACGACCGCTTCGCCGCCTGGGCCATCTTCGGGATCAGCAGGCGCAGCACCACGCCGTAGAACACCAGCCACAGCGCGATGGGGATGGCGAGGCGGGGGTCCGCGTCGCCCAGAACCAGAACCGCGCCGACCACATAGGCGGTGAAATAGGCCACCGCCTCCAGCGCGCCATAGGCGGAATCCTCGACGGCGGGGGCGGTCTGGATGATGCGGTTGGCGATGCGCCCGGCGAAATCGTTCTGAAAGAAGCCGACCGACTGGCCCAGCACATGCTTGTGCGTGCGCCAGCGCACCAGCGCCACGGCGTTGACCCCGACGCCCATGTTGAGCATCGACATCTGTAGCGCGATGGCGAGCGGGCGGATCAGGAGCACGCCGAGCGCGGCGCCGACCAGCTCCAGCCCGTGCAGCGACCACAGCGCCTCCGGCCCCTCGGCCGAGGCGGCGAGCATGTCGACGATGCGCCCCGCATAGAAGATCATGCCGGTCTCGATCATCGCGACCACCAGCCCCATGAACGCGGAGAAGATCATCGGCCCTTTCAGGGGGGCGAGATACATCCGCATGAAGGGCCAGTAGCGGTCCGGGGGCGTGCGGGCCTCGAAAGGCGCGAACGGGTCGACGAGGTTCTTGAGGCGGTCGAACATGACCGGCCCTCCATCAGCGATAGGATCGGGACCCGCGCCCGGAGCGGCGCAGGCGGGAAGGTCGGGGCGGTCCGCGGGCCGGGCCGGCAGGGCCGGGCCGCGCGGACGCGGAAAGGATTGAGCGCGCGGATCGCGCCTGTTCGCCGGGCTCGTGGGGCGAGGCCGGGGGGCTTGAAAAACAAAAGGCCGCCGACGCGCGGGATCACGGCAGGGTCTGGCGACCCCGCTCCCTCGCGCTTGCGCCTACCTAGGGCGAAATCGTAAAGGTTCAATATGAAAGAGGAGGGCCAGCAGTGGAAACGTCCGCAGCGCCGGTAGGCGAGACCGAAAAGACACGCGCCGCCGCCTGGTTCTCGGAGCTGCGCGACCGCATCTGCGCGGCGTTCGAGGCCATCGAGGACGCGCAGCGGACCGGCCCCCACGCCCATCTGCCCGCCGGCCGCTTCGAGCGGACCGAGACCTCCCGCGCCGGGGAGGGCGAGGGCGATCAGGGCGGCGGCGTCATGTCGGTGATGCGCGGCGGCCGGGTGTTCGAGAAGGTGGGCGTCAACGTCTCGGCCGTCTATGGCGTGCTGGGCGCGCAGGCCCAGCGCTCGCTGACCGCGCGGCGCGAGATCGAGGGCCTGGCCGCGGATCCGCGGTTCTGGGCCTCGGGCATCAGCCTGGTCGCGCATATGCGCTCGCCCAAATGTCCGGCGGTGCACATGAACACCCGCATGTTCTGGACGCCGACCGCCTGGTGGTTCGGCGGCGGCGCCGACCTCAACCCGATGCGGGAGGAGCCCGACGACACCGCCTTTTTCCACGACGTGCTGCGCGCCGCGCTCGACCGCCACGACCCCGGCTATTACCCGCGCTACAAGGCCTGGGCGGACGAGTATTTCTGGAACAAGCACCGGCAGGAGCCGCGCGGCGTCGGGGGCGTGTTCTGCGACGACCACTGCACCGGGGACTGGGAGGCGGATTTCGCCTATATCCAGGATCTGGGCCGGGCGTTCCTCGACGCCTATGTGCCGATCACCCGGCGCCGCACGACCGAAAGCTGGACCTCCGAGGACCGCGAACATCAATTGTTCCGCAGGGGCCGCTACGCCGAGTTCAACCTGGTCTACGACCGCGGCACCCGCTTCGGGCTGGAGACGGGCCATAACCCGGACGCGGTGCTGATGTCGCTGCCGCCCGAAGCGAAGTGGCCCTGAGCGCTCGGGCCGCGCCGCGGCCGGCTTGAGCCGCGCCCTTTGCGTCTCCGCCACAGGAATGGTTTCCATTTGCGCGCCAGAAAGAGGGGAGCCCGGTCTTTCTCCGCTTCATGCGGCGTTTTACTCCCCGAGCCCCGGAAGCAAGCCTTGATGTTCGAAAAGCCTTTGGCATAGGGCTGATTGTCCGGACGGCAGATGACTGCGCGACCGGAACGTCATGTGGACCGCGCGGTGGGGCGCGGAGGCGACGGGGGGCGACATGCCGGTCAAGATCATCGTGAAGGGCTATCTCAACGGTTGGGCCGGGATGGACGACTCCAGACCCGACCAATGGGGCGGGGAGTGGGCGCTGGCGCCGTTCCTCGGCGGCGAGGCGGTCAAGACCGGCCGCCGCAAGCTGGTGATCCGCGACGACGCCGCCGACATGCGCGTCGTTCTGAAGGGGACGTTCCTCTACGACGCCGCGGGCGAGGCGACCCAGGGCCGGATCAAGAAGATCTCCTGGAGCTTCGGCGACATCGGCGCGATCCAGACCTGGGCCGGCCTCGACTGGGATGTCGGCCGCTTCATCAAGGTGCTGGAGAAGGCCGAAGACAACCACGACGCCTTCTACGGATTCCTCAACGGCAACCGCCTCGTCTACCGGATGCAGCCGGGCGCGGGCGCGGTGGTCGGCTCCGACGGAAACGAAGTCTTCATCGGCTCGCGCGGCGACGACGTGGTCCACGCGATGGGCGGGCGCGACGTGATCAAGGGCGGCGCCGGCGATGACGCGCTGTTCGGCGAGGGGGGCGCCGACAAGCTGCGCGGCGGCGCGGGCGACGACAGCCTGGTCGGCGGCGACGGCGCCGACCGGCTCTGGGCCGGCCCGTCGGGGACCGAGGGCGACGTGCTCGAGGGCGGGGACGGGTCCGACCGGCTATGGGGCGGCGACGGCGACGACCTGCTGCTGGGCGGGGACGACGACGGCTCGGACATGATGTGGGGCGGGGCGGGCGACGATGTCCTGCGCGTCGGGGGCGGCGACAACGTCCTTCATGGCGGCGACGGCGACGACTTTCTCCAGGTCGGCGGCGGGGCGGACAGCGTCTATGGCGACGCCGGCGACGACGAGGTCTACGCCCATGGCGGCGGCGACGATCATATCGATGGCGGCGACGGCGACGACTACCTCCGCGCCAACGAGGACGTGGCGACCGACGACACGCTGATCGGCGGCGCGGGCGACGACCGGCTGCACGGTTATGGCGGCGACGACCGGCTCGACGGCGGGGCAGGGGCCGACACGCTCAACGGCGGCGACGGGCGCGACACCCTGCAGGGCGGGGCGGGGACGGACTGGATCTACGGCGACGCCGACGCGGCGGCGCGCGATGTGTTCGACTATTCCGGCGCCGATGAGGGCGCGGACCGGACCGATTTCGACATCGTGCTGACCGCCTCCGAGTCCGGCTTCTACGACGGCTTCGGCCCCTACACGAACACGTTCTCGGCCACGGTGGGCGACACGCTGATGATCGCGCGCGGCTCCAGCGTTCATGCGGTGATCGCCGACGACCTCAGCTTGCCGGACGACGACTGGCTGGCGCTGCATCTCGAAGTGCGCGACGCCTCCGATCAGGTGACCGGCCGGCTGCAGGTCGAGGCCGCCGTGCCTTTCGACGCGCAGGAATACGCCGTGGCGCGGGACGCGGCGATCGACGCGGTGGAGGACGCGATGGCGGCCAACATCGTCTACGTCGATCTCTGATCCCGACCGCGGGGAGGGGGCGCTGGACGCGGCGCGGGGATTCGATAGGCTCCGCGCGCCATGACCGATTTCCCCTCCCCCGCTCTCGCGCCCTCGCTTCACGATTTCGACCGCCTCGCGGCCGAGGCTTTCGCGGCGTTGCCTGACTGGGTGGGCCAGGCGGCCGGCCGGATCGCGGTGCGGGTGGAGGATTTCGCCTCCGACGCCGTGCTGGCCGATCTGGGCATCGAGGATCCGTTCGAGCTGACCGGGCTCTATGACGGCGTGCCCCTGACCGCGCGCGGGGCGGACGACCTCCCCGGCCCTCCCGACGCCATCTACCTGTTCAGACGTGCGATCCTGGAGGAGTGGATCGACCGCGGCGACGTGGGGCTGGGCGCACTGGTCGCCCATGTGCTGGTGCACGAGCTTGCGCATCACTTCGGCTGGTCGGACGACGACATCGCAGCGATCGACCCTTGGTGGGAATAGGGCGGCTCAGCCTAGGGGCGTCAGCCGCGCGCGGCGCGAGGCGGTCCGCTCCAGCCCCAGCTGGCGTTCCCGCCAGATGATCAGGATCCCCCCGGCGGAAACCAGCGCGGTGCCGGCCAGCACCAGCAGGGTCGGGGCCTCGCCGAACACGAACCAGCCCACCGCTGCCGCGAGCAGCATCGAGGCGTATTCGAAGGGCGCGATCACCCCCGCCTCGGCGTAGCGATAGGCCGAGGTCAGCATGATCTGCCCGATCCCCCCCGCCAGTCCCCCGGTGGTGAGCAGCAGCAGCTGCCAGGGCGCGGGCATGATCCAGCCGAAGGGGAGGGTGAGGAGCGCGAGCACGGTGCTCGAGGCGGTGAACCAGAACACGATGGCGGCCGTGGTCTCGACCTTCGAGAGGCCCCGCACCTGGGTCTGCGCCAGGCCCATCATCAGCGCCGAGCCCAGCGCGATCAGCGCGCCGATGGCATGGGCCGCGCCGTCCGGGGTCTCGGCCCCGCCCAGCGTGGTGAGGCGGGGGGCCATCACCAGCAGCACGCCGGCGAATCCGATCCCCACCGCGGTCATGCGGTAGAGGCGGATGCGCTCCCCCAGCAGGAAGGCGGCGAACAGGGTGATGAAGAGCGGCGCCGCGTAGGTGATCGCGACCACCTCGGTCAGCGGCAGCAGCGACAGGGCCACGAACATCATCGACATCGCGCCGGTTCCGGCGAGCGAGCGCAGGGCGTGGCCGAAGGGACGCTTGGTCGCCAGCGCGCCCGGGAAATCGCCGCGGATCACCAGCCAGATCAGGATCGGCGGCAGGGCGAGCAGGGAGCGGAAGAACACCACTTCGCCCGGAGGCACCGACCCGTCCAGCGCCTTCACCGAGGCCGACAGCCCCATGATCACCGCCACCGAGGCGATTTTCAGCGCGATGCCGGTGAGCGGGTTCGGCTCGGACGCCGCATCGGGCGTCGGGGCAGCCGTTGCGTCAGCCGTTTCGGTGGCCTTGGTCTCAGTCATGATCGGTCAGGGCTCCTTACGGATCGCAGGCTATTCCGGGGCCGGCGCGGGGTCGAGGCCGCGGGGGGCCGCTTCCCGCGGCCGCGGCGTTTTGGCCGGAGCCGCGCCGCTCCCGCCGGGCGCCTTCTCCGGCCCCGCCCGGCGTCCCCGTTCGCCGCCGCGGCGGGCGTGACCGGGCCGACGGGCGCGCGGGGCGTCGCCGCGGCTCCCGTCCCCGCCTTCCGCGCGCCGCGGCCCGCCCCTCCCCCGTGCGAAAAGGCCGGTGGCGCCCGGGCCTCGCCCGCGTTATCCAAACCGCACCGCGCGAAGGAGGCGCCCGCCCGTGACCGTCAAGCCCCACCCCATGATCGTGCCGCAGCCCGGCATCCTCGACATCTCCGCCTATGTCGGGGGCGAAAGCGCCGTGCCCGGCGCCAACCGGGTCATCAAGCTCTCGTCCAACGAGAACCCGCACGGCCCCTCGCCCAAGGCGATCGAGGCGATGACCGGGGCGCTCGGCAAGCTCGCCGCCTATCCCGACGGCGGCCACGCCGCGCTGCGCCGGACCATCGGCGAGGTGCAGGGCCTCGACCCGGCGCGCATTCTCTGCGGCAACGGCTCGGACGAATGCCTCGCCCTCGTCGCCCAGGCCTATGCCGGGCCGGGGGACGAGGTGATCCACACCGAGCACGGGTTCGGCCTCTACAAGATCAACGCCCAGATGGTCGGCGCGACGCCGGTCTGCGTGGGCGAGACCGATCTGACCACCGACGTGGACAAGATCCTCGCCGCCTGCACCGACCGCACCCGGATCGTCTACCTTGCGAATCCCAACAACCCCACCGGCACGCTGGCGGGGCGGGCGGCGCTGGAACGGCTCGCCGACGGGCTGCCGCCGCGCGCGCTGCTGGTGATCGACGGGGCCTACGCCGAGTTCGTGCGCGACGCGGATTTCGACGCCGGGATCTCGCTCGCCAAAACCCGCGACAACGTCATCGTCACCCGCACCTGGTCCAAGATCCACGGGCTCGCCGCGCTGCGCATCGGCTGGATGTACGGACCCGACCACGTGATCGACGTGCTCAACCGCTTCCGCCCGCCGTTCAACCTCAACGCCCTGGCGCTGGCGGCGGGCGAGGCCGCGATGCGCGACGTGGATTATGCCGAGCGGTGCTCGGTGCTCAACGAGGTCTGGCGCGACTGGCTCGCCAAGCGGCTGGCCGAGGCGGGGGCGCCCTGCACGCCGTCGCACGCCAATTTCCTGCTGGCCGATTTCGGCACGGCGGCGCGGGCCGAGGCGGCGGACGTCTTTCTCAAGTCCCGCGGGCTGATCGTGCGGCGCACCGCGTCCTACGGGCTGCCGTCGCGGCTCAGGATCTCGATCGGGGACGAGGAGGGCTGCCGCGCGGTCGCCGCCGCCGTCGCCGACTTCATGGCCGGGCCGGGGAAGGGGGCATGACCGATCAGGTCCCCGCCGCCGCCGCCCCCGTCTCCACGCCCGCCGCCCCGATCTACGAGCGCGTGGCCCTGATCGGCATGGGGCTGATCGGCGGCTCGTTCAGCCTCGCCGCCAAGCGCGCGGGTCTCATCGGCCACGTCGCCGGCCACGCCCGGACCCGCGCCACGATGGAACGGGCGCTGGAGCTCGGGCTTTGCGACAGCATCCACGACAGCGCGGCCGAGGCCGCCGCCGACGCCGACCTGGTGCTGCTTTGCGTGCCGATGCGCGCCATGGCGCCGGTGGCCGAGGAGATCGCCCACGTCCTCAAGCCCGGCGCCACCATCTCCGACGTCGGCTCCGCCAAGGGCGCGGTGTTCGAGGCGGTCGCCCCCTACATCCCCGAAGGCGTGCACCTGATCCCCGGCCATCCGCTGGCCGGCACCGAGCATTCCGGCCCCGATGCAGGCTTCGCCGAGCTCTTCGAAAACCGCTGGGTGATCCTGACCCCGAACGCCGAGACCGATCCGGACGCGCTCGCCCGCCTGCGCGCGGTGTGGGAGGGCTGCGGGGCCAATGTCGACGAGATGGATCCGGCCCATCATGATCTGGTGCTCGCCGTCACCTCGCACGTGCCCCATGCCATCGCTTACACGATGGTCGGCGTCGCCGACGACATGCGCCGGGTGACGCAATCCGAGGTCATCAAGTATTCCGCCGCGGGGTTCCGCGATTTCACCCGGATCGCCGCGTCGGATCCGACCATGTGGCGCGACGTGTTCTTGACCAACAAGGACGCGACGCTGGAGATCCTCGGCCGCTTCACGGAGGAGCTCTTCGCCCTGCAGCGCGCCATCCGCATCGGCGACGGCGACCACCTGCACGCCTATTTCACCCGCACGCGGGCGATCCGGCGCGGGATCATTCAGGCCGGGCAGGACACTTCGGCTCCCGATTTCGGGCGCACGCCCGCGAAGTCCGGGGCGAAGAGGAATTGAGCCCAGCCGCCGCCCGGTTCGCGGCGCTTCTGGCCGCCGCCCTGCTGGCGGGGCCGGCGCTTGCCGCCGTCGGGTCGGCCGCGCCGCCGCCGCCCCGCCCGGCGGCGGATCCGCGGGCCGTGACGCCGCCCGCGACGGCAGAGCGACCCGGCCCGCAGGGGAAGGCGGGAGAGACCGTGCCGGAGGTCGGGGTCGCCGCCCCTCCGGTCGACCCTGGACAGCATGGCGAGGACGGGCCCGACCCTTCGGCGGCGCGCGCGCCCGTCGCCCCCGTTTCGCCTTCCACGCCGGCCATTCCGGACCCGCCCGGCGCGCCCGACGCCCGGCCCGACGCCCGGCCTGTCGCCCCGCCGAAGCTGCGCGCGACCCAGGCCGAACAGGGCCCGCGGCCGCCCGCGCCCCGCGCCTCCGCCTCCGGCATGCCGGCCATCGCGCCGCCCGCGCGCCCGGCGCCGCCGCCGAAGCGCGGAACGCCGCCGCCGCAGATCGCCTTTGTCGCCCCCGGCCCGCAATCCACGCCGGTGCGGCTGCCGCCCGACCCGCGCTATTCCGACAAGGGCCTGTGCGGCGACTGGCGGCTGAAGGGCGAGATCGTTCCCGCGGTCGAAGGCCCCGGCATCTGCGGCATCCCGCAGCCGGTGCGGATTTCGGAGGTGCTGGGCGTCCGGCTCGACCCGCCTTCGGTGATGAACTGCCGCGCGGCGCGCACGCTGGCCTCGTGGATGGAGCTCGGCCCGATCCGCATGGCGCCCCGCGCGCTCGGCGCCAAGCTCGCGGCGCTGCGCATCGCGGGGACCTACAGCTGCCGGTCGCGCAATTGGGTCGCCGGGGCCAGGCTGTCGGAGCATTCGGTGGGCAACGCCATCGACATCCGCGCCTTCCAGCTCTCGGACGGACGCGAGATCTCGCCGCTGCGCGGCTGGCGCAAGGGCCAGGCCGGGGCGTTCATGCTGCAGGCCTGGCGGGCGGCCTGCGGGCCGTTCGGCACCGTGCTCGGCCCCGACAGCGACGAGCATCATCGCGATCACCTGCATCTCGACATCGCCGCCCGGCCCGGCGGCGCCTACTGCAAGTAGGGCGACGGGCGCGGCCGGTCCCGCGCGATCCCTTCGGTCAGGCCCCGAGACGGCGCCGGCGGCGCGATCGCGCCGCGCGGCGGCTCAGAACCGCGGCGCGGCGCCCAGCGGGATCGGGCCCAGATACATCCGCCCCCTCGCGAAGCGCAGCGGCGCCTCCAGCCCCTTGCCGTCGGAGGTGAGGTTGGACATCAGCGACAGCCCCGCCTCCATCGCGCCGGCGAGATCGGCCGGCACCGCGCCGGCGGCCACCGCCGCCTCCAGCACCCGGCGCCAGTCGGCGGCGCGCAGGTCGATGGAACCGGAGGGCACGCCCGCCTCGTCGACCTCGAGCCTTCCCGACCCGTCGAGGCTCAGCGGACCCCAGCGCAGCTGGCTCGCGCGCAGGACGATGGTTTCGGGGCGCATATCGCCCGCCTCCACCGCCGCGAGGTTCAGCGGCCGACGCAGAACCGCGGTGGCGTCGAGGCGCAGCGTCTCCAGCGTCCGCGGCAGATCGGCGGCGAGCCGCTCGCCCAGCAGCGCGCGCCAGGCGTCGGGCGGGCGCAGGCCCTTCAGTTCCAGCACCCCGTCATAGGCGTTGGCGCGGCCGCGCACCTCCTCCGAATCGCGGATCGAGAGCTGGCCGTCGTCGAGCCCCGCCGACCAGCCCAAAGCCGAGGTCAGCTCCAGCGCCCGCGTCTTGAGGATGCCGCGATGCAGGGCGAGCGTGGTGTTCGGCGCGAAATCGGCCGAGGCGCGCAGCTCCTCGGCATGGGCCTCCACCGTCTCGCCGGGGACCGACAGGCGATGGGTTCCGGGCCAGTCGGCGATGACCTTGTTGGGGGTGTAGGCCAGCATGTAGGTGCGGAATTCGGGCGCGGACCAGGCCCAGCCGGCGGAAGGGTCGGCGAGCGTGAGCCCGGTGGCGGTCATGTCGAAGCGATTGGGGAAGCCGGAGACGTGGATCTCCGCCTCCGCCGCCCAGCCCGCGGCGCGACGCTCGGCCAGCCAGTTCTCCAGGGCGGTCTGCTGGGCGGTGGCGCCGACCCACCACCAGGCGCCCCAGGCCGCCACCACGACGACCAGCGCGCCGATGATCAATGATGCGATCCGCATGGTCCCGTCTCCCCGTGGTGCGCGCCCCGGCCCGCTCTCGCGCCGAAGCCTCCGGCGCGATATAGCGGCCACGAGGCGGGGTTGCGACCCGGGTGCGGCCGGATGATGTCGAAGCGGGGGACGGGAGGCGGATATGTCAGGGTTGGACGATCGGGACGGGACGGCGGCCCTATGGGTGTTCGGCTACGGCTCGCTGCTCTGGAATCCTGGTTTTCCCTTCGTCGAGACCCGGCCGGGGCGGCTTCCCGGCTATCGTCGGGCGTTCTGCCTGCGCTCGATCCGCTACCGGGGCACGCCGCAGGCGCCGGGGCTGGTGCTGGCGCTGGACCCTGCGCCGGACGCGGCCTGTCGGGGGCTGTTGTTCCGGGTGGCGCCGGGAGCGGAGGCGGAGACGCGCGCCTACCTGACCCATCGCGAGATGTCGAACCTCAGCTATCACGAGGTGATGGCGCGGGTGGAACTGGACGGGGCCGACCCGACGGACGCGGCCGAGGATCGGGCGGTCGATGCCCTTTGCTATGTGATGAACGTGAGCCACGAGAATTACGCGCCGATGGACATGGAGGCGCAGGCGCGCATCATCGCCTCCGCCGTCGGGCCGGCGGGGCCGAACCGCGACTATCTGCACAACACCGTGGCGCATCTGCGCGCGCTGGGCCTGCCGGACCCGGAGCTGGAAAGGCTGGACCGGATGGTGCGCGCGATGCAGGCTCCGACCGCGCCCGACGAACCGGGGCGCGCGAGGGAGGAGTGAGCCGCATGATCGTCGTCGCCGGATATATCGACATCGAACCCGCCGGCATGGACGCGGCCGAGCCGCTGGTCGCGAGCGTGCTGGCCGAGACGCGGGCCGAGCCGGGCTGCGTGCTCTACGTCATCAGCCGCTCGGTCGACGTGCCGGGCCGCCTGCATATCCATGAGGAATGGGAGAGCCTCGAGGCGCTGGCCGCCCATGGCAAGGCCGCGCATCTTGCGGCGTTCCGCGAAGGCCTGGGCAAGCTGGGGGTGCTGGGCCGCAACGTCTGGCGGCGCGAGGCGGGGGACGCCGTCGCGCTCTGACCCCGGCGGTTTTGCTGATCCCGAGGGGGGCCGCGCGACGGCCCTCGCGCTTGCGTCCCCGTTCCGCCCGCGCGGCGGGGGAACGGGGGCGCCTGGCCCGGACGTCTCCGGGCGCCGGCGCGGCGCGCGGCGGGGGCGGGGGCGGGGGCGGGGTCAGAGGCGGGAGAGCAGGTCGGTTTTCTTCGCCTGGAACTCGTCCTCGGAAAGGATCCCCTTGTCTCGCAGCTCGGCGAGCTTCCCGATCATCGAGAACAGCTCGTCGGTGCTCATTCCGCCGCGGGTCTGGCCCTGCGGAGCCTCGGACGGCTCATGGAACTGCGGCCGGGTCTGCCGCGGCTCGGGCGGCGGCGCGAAGGCGAGCGGGGATTCGGCCGGGGACCACGGCTCGGGCGCGGGCGGCGGCGGCGGGGCCATGTCGCGCCCGCCGGCGTCGACCATCGGCAGGTCCGCCACCCGCACCACGCCGAACTGGCTGGAGAAGGTCAGCGACTGGTCATGGCCCTGCTGCTGGGAGAACCCCCAGACCTCGTGATCGCCCAGATCGTAGACCGTGACCTGCCCGCCCAGCCGGATCGCCAGCCGGCGCGCCTGCGGGAACACCGCGTAGCTCATGTCGTTCTGGGAGCCGGTGGAGGACGGCTGGCCGAGCGCCTGCGGCCACCAGGTGTTCCAGCCGCCCTGCTGCTGACCGCCGGAGACGAAGAGGCTGGAATTCCCGCCCTGGGACTGGCCCCCGCCCTGCGACTGGCTCTGCCGGCTCATCGCGGGGGGCGGCGGCGCGGGGGCGTAGATCTGCGACGCGCGCAGGTGGTTGGCGCATTCGGCGCACATCCGGTCGACGGTCCATTTCAGACCGTTGTTGAACATGTCGCCGATCATGATCATGCCGCCCTGGGACCACTGGCCCATGCCGCCGAGCTCGGGATGCGAGAACTGCGCCTGGGTCAGGCCGCCGTTGTTCACCGCGCCGAGCAGGGTGAGCACGGCGTCCTGGCTGACGCCGTAGCGGGCCGACATGTCGGCGACGATGCGCCGTCCGTCGTCGGTGAGAAGGGTCATGTCGCGGCTTTCCCGGGCTACGTCCGGCGCGTGCCGGATCCTTTGACGCCGGGCCGTAGCACGGACTCGGGGTCTCGCGAAACCGTCGCAGGGGAAGGGTGGCGGGGGCGGGAGGCGATCGGGGGCGGCGGTCGGGGGGGATTGTCTCGATTCGAGCCGGTTTTGGGCGGCTTCGCAGGGGCGGACGCGGCGAAAGGCGGGGTGAGGGGCGGTCCGGCCGCGCGAGGGGCGTGCCAGGCGAAACCCGGCCATGCGCGGACCGGGCCGGGCGCGGGCGGGCCGCCGGGCGGGGAATCGGCGCGACCTAGTCGCGGGCGAGCCTCTCCAACCCCTCGTCCAGCGCCGCCAGGGCCGCGCGGCCGGCCGCCGAGCCGCTGCGCGCCACCGCCCGCAGCGCCAGGGTGCGCTCCAGCTCCGGGCGCCGCTCCAGACCCGGCGCGGTATGGGCGACCCCCTCCAGCGCGCGGCTCAGCGCCAGGGCGGGCAGCGAGGCGTAGTCGGCCTCCCCCGTCTCCACCATCCGCAGGCAATCGGCGTCGGTGGCGGGCGTGAGCCGCGCGGCCCGCGGCGGGGCGAGGCCAAGCGCGGCGAGGTCGACATCGGGGCGTCCCGCCGCCCTGCACACCCGCGCGCCCGGCGGCGGGGCGGCGTCGGCGGGCATCGCGCCGGCGCGGGCGAACCAGATCATGCGCAGGGTGGCGAGCGGGCGCGAG
>NZ_JBSRTQ010000034.1:0-32280 GCF_055129145.1 Albimonas sp.
TCTCCGGTCGCGTCAAGGCCGAGCCGCCTGCGGCGGTCGCTTCGCGAGCCTTGACCCGCCCGAAGACTCGCCGGGTCATGGAGCGAGCTCAGGCCAGGCGGCAGGTCTGCGAAGCGCGGCCACGGCCCTCGGTCGTCGCAGGCGCGGCGCCTCCCGCCGTCATGCCGCGCCTTCGCCCCCGGAATTCCGCGAGACCCTCCCCGCCCCGAGACGTCGCCCCCGGCGCCCCCGGTCCCGCGCCGCGCGGGCGCCCCGGCGCGGCCGGGCGCCCGGGTCGTCGCGCGGCTCCCGTCCCCGCCGCCCGCCCGGACGTTGACATCGCGCCCGCCCCGGCGTTACCTCGGCGCATCCGTCGGGGGGCCCAGCCGGGCTGAGAGGTGTTCGCGCCGACCCGTCGAACCTGATCCGGGTCATGCCGGCGAAGGGAACGGATCCGGCGGCGGCCCGCCGCGGGCGCCTTCGCGTCCGCGCGCCGCCCCTCCCTTCCGCTCTCTCCCGCATGTCCCGGCCTCGCCGCCTCGCCGCGTATGGGCCCTCGCCCGCGCGGCCCCGAACGAAGGGTCCCGTCATGCGCCGCCTCGCCTCCGCCACCCTCGCGCTCGCCATCGCCCTCGCCCTCCCCGGCGCGGCCTCCGCCGCCGACCGCATGTCCGTGGTGCTCGACTGGTTCGTGAACCCCGACCACGGCCCGCTGATCATCGCGCAGGAGAAAGGCTGGTTCGCCGTCGAGGGGCTCGAGGTCGAGATCATCGCCCCCGCCGACCCCGCCGACCCGCCCAAGATGGCCGCGGCCGGCCGCGCCGACCTCGCCATCGGCTACCAGCCCCAGCTGCACCTGCAGATCCATGAGGGACTGCCGCTGGTCCGCGTCGGCACGCTCATAGCCACCCCGCTCAACTGCCTGCTGACCCTGCGGGACGGCGGGGCCGAGACCATCGCCGAGCTCAAGGGCAAGCGCATCGGCTATTCGGTGGCGGGCGTGGAGGAGGCGCTGCTGTCGGCGATGCTCGCCGAAGCCGGGCTGACCCTCGACGATGTCGAGCTGATCAACGTCAACTGGTCGCTCTCCCCCGCCCTGATGGCCGGCCAGGTCGACGCGGTGATCGGCGCCTTCCGCAATTTCGAGCTCAACCAGATGGAGATCGAGGGTCGCCCCGGCCGCTGCTTCTTCCTCGAGGAGCACGGGCTGCCCCCCTATGACGAGCTGATCTACCTCGCCAATCCCGACACCATGGACCGCGCGAGAATCGCCCGCTTCCTGCGCGCGACCGAGCGGGCCACCCAGTTCATCGTCAACCACCCGCGCGAGTCCTGGGAGATCTTCGCCGCCTCCGCCCCCGAACTGAACGACGAGCTGAACGAAAAGGCCTGGTTCGACACCTATCCCCGCTTCGCCCTGCGCCCCGCCGCGGCGTCGATGGGGCGCTACGCGGATTTCGAGGCGTGGCTGGTCGCCGCCGGCCTGATCGACGCGGCGCTGCCGGCCTCGAAGCTGGTCGTCGACGTGACGGCGGAGTGAGCCCCGCCATGCGTCGTGCGCAAGGCCCCGGCGGCCTCCCCGATCCCGCCCCGGCGCCCTCGCCGGGCCTGCGCCTGACCGGCACGCTGCGGTTCGGGGCGCAGGTGCTGTTCCGCGACCTCGACCTGCGCGTCGCCGCCGGGGAATGGACCTGCCTGCTCGGCAGCTCCGGCGTCGGCAAATCCACCATCCTGCGGCTCTTCGCGGGCCTCGCCGAGGGGGTGAGCTTCGACGGCGAGGCGGCGGCCGATGACGGGCTCCCTCTCTCCGGCCGCATCGCGTGGATGGCGCAGTCGGACCTGCTGGCCCCGTGGCTCGATCTGCAGGGCAATCTCGCCATGGGCGCCCGCCTGCGCGGGCAGGAGCCCGACCGGGCGCGGGCGACGGAATTGCTGGAGCGGGTCGGCCTCGGCCCCCATGCCCACAAGACCCCGCACATGCTGTCGGGCGGCATGCGCCAGCGCGCGGCGCTCGCCCGCGCGCTGATCGAGGATCGGCCCGTCGCCCTGCTGGACGAGCCTTTCGCGGCCCTCGATCTGCGCACCCGCGCCGCCATGCAGGCGCTGGCCTTCGCCGAGCTCGCCGGCCGCACGGTCCTGCACGTGACCCACGACGCGCACGAGGCCGCCCGCCTCGGCCATCGCATCCTGGTGCTGACCCGCGACGGGCTGATCGAGGCGCCGGTCCCGCCCTCGCCCCCCGTCCGCGATCCCGCCGGCGCGGACACGCTGGAGACGCAGGCTTTTCTCACCCGCCTGCTGCTCGACGAGGAGACCGGGTGAACCCCGACCCCACCTCCTCCCCCCGGGGCGAGCGGCTGCGCGACCGCCTCCGCGACCGCGCCCTGATCGCCGCGATCCTGATCGGGGCCTGGGCGCTGATCGCCTGGGGGTCGGGGGCGCCCGCCTTCATCCTGCCCTCGCCCTGGCGGGTGGCGCAGGCTTTCGCGGCCAACGCCTCGCTGATCGGCGACCACGCGCTGATCACGCTGGCCGAGGTGCTGGCGGGCCTCGCGCTCGGCGCAGGCTTCGGGGCGGCGACGGCGGTGTGGCTGAGCCTGTCGGAGCCCGCGCGCCGGCTGGTGATGCCGGCGCTGGTGTTTTCGCAGGCCGTGCCGATCTTCGCGCTGGCCCCGGTGCTGACCCTGTGGCTGGGCTACGGGATCTGGCCGAAGATCCTGGTGACGGTGCTGATCATCTACTTCCCCGTCGCCTCCGCCTTTCTCGACGGACTGCGCCGGGCGGATCCGGCGCTGATCGAGCTCGCGCGGGTCATGGGCGGCGGCCGCTGGCGGATCCTGTGGCGGGTGCGCGCGCCGCTGGGGCTGCCCGACCTCGCCTCGGGCCTCAGGCTCGCGGCGGTCTACGCGCCGATCGGGGCGGTGATCGGGGAATGGGTCGGCGCCTCCAAGGGGCTCGGCTACCTGATGCTGCTCGCCAACGGCCGGGCCAAGACCGACCTGATGTTCGCGGCCCTGGTGGCGCTGGCGCTGGGCGCGGTGGCCCTTCATGCGGCGCTCGGCATGCTCGCCGCACGGATGGAGCGGTGGAGCCGCACCGGGCGCTGGCGCTGAGGCGTCGACGGGCCCGGGTTTCGCCGGCGACGATTGCTTTTTCAGCCGCGCGCTGGAGGCGCCGTAGGCCGGGAGGCATTTTCAGGACGGCGATTTCGAAATCGCCCCGTCCGGGGGGCGCGCGCCAGGCGCAGGCGCGCAGCATCTCGCTGGCGCTGGTCCCACGGCTTCCCCCATGACGGGCCGGTCGCCGAGGGCGTGGCCTCGGAACGGCTTGATCCGTCGAAGCGGCGCTTGACGAAGTTGCGCTGGCGACAGACCCGGGGACTGACGCCTAAGGCGTTCTTGCGGATCGTCCCGGGGCGGGATGTTCGCCCAAGCGTCGCGGACCGCCGCGCCGTCGCGGAGCGGGTTGGCGTCGTCGGCGCAGTCCGCAGGCAGGGGCGCCCCGGGGTCCGGGTGGGATACGAACTCGCTTCCCCCGGGGCGCCTGCCCGCCGCGCGCCACGCTCAGAAATCGTCCTTGCGCTTGCGGACCTCGGCGAAGACCGCCGCGTCGTCGGCGCCGGCCATCCCGACCGAGGCCTTCACCTCCGGCGAACCGGCGCGCAGGAAGGGGTTGGTCGCGAATTCCTCGGCGAGCGTCACCGGCACGATGGGCGACCCGGCCTTGTCGGCGGCGGCGATCCGCTCGATCCGGGCCTTGAGCGCCGCGCTCTCCGGCTCGATCGACAGCGCGAAGCGGCCGTTGGCGGCGCCGTAGTTGTGGCCCGAATAGATCAGCGTGTCCGGCGCGAGCGCCATCAGCTTCTTCAGGCTCTCCCACATCTGCAGGAAGGTGCCCTCGAACACCCGCCCGCAGCCCAGCGCCATCAGGCTGTCGGCGGTGAAGGCTTTCTGGGCGCCCTCGAAAGCGTAGGCGATGTGACCGATGGTGTGGCCGGAGACGTCGACGACCCGCGCGGCCTCCGCCCCGACGGACACCATGTCGCCCTCCGCCACTATCACGTCGAGCGCGGGCAGGCGGGCGGCGTCGGCGCCGTGGCCGACGGTCTTCGCGCCATAGGCCTCGACCAGTTCGGCCACGCCCTGGATGTGGTCGGCATGGTGGTGGGTGATCAGGATCAGGTCGAGCTTCCCCCCGGCCTTGTCGATGGCGGCGCGCAGGGGGGCGGCCTCGGGCGCATCGACCACGGCCCAGACATCTTCGCTCGTCTCATGGAGCAGATAGCCGTAGTTATCGTCGAGGCAGGGGATCACGGTGACTTCGAGCGGCATGGGGGCTCTCTCCACGTCTTGCATTTCCGGCGGTTGCGCGCAGCATACAGATCGACGCCCGGAGGATAAGGCCCCATGCACCTCGACGTGATCGACCTGCGACGGTTCTACTACCGCACGCCTCTCGGCCGCGCCGCGCAGCGCAGCCTGCAGGAGGCGATCCGCAAGCTCTGGCCCGACGTCTCGGGCGAGACGGTGGTGGGATTCGGGTTCGCGGCCCCCCTGCTGCGCCCCTTCCTGAAGGAGGCGGCCCATGTGGTCTGTCTGATGCCCGGACCGCAGGGCGTGTGCCGTTGGCCGCCCGAAGGCCCCAACATGGCGGTGCTGTCGGAGGAGACCCACTGGCCGCTGCGCGCCGGCGCCGCCGACCGGATCATCGTGGCCCATGCGCTGGAGAACTCGGAACGCCCCTCGGCCCTGCTGGAGGAAATGCGCCGCGTGCTCGCGCCCGAAGGCCGGGCCATCGTCATCACGCCGAACCGCACCGGCATGTGGGCGCGCTCGGACGCCACGCCCTTCGGCTACGGGCGGCCCTATTCGACGAGCCAGCTGGAGGCGGCGCTGAAGACCCATGACCTCGCGCCCGATCACGCCGCCGCGGCGCTTTACGGGCCGCCCAGCCACCGGCGCTACTGGCTGCGCACCCATCGGCTGTGGGAGGCGGCGGGGCGCAGGCTCGATGCGCAGCGGCTCGGCGGCGCGGTGCTGGTGGAGGCGACGCGAAGGGTCTACGCGCTGCCGCGGTCGGGCCTGAAGGAGAAGAGCCTGTCGCCGCTGGAGGTGCTGGAGGGGCTCGCCAAGCCCGCCCGTCCGCGCCCTGCGGGGGGCCGCGCGCCGCGCCGCGAGGCGGAGGACTGAAGCGCCGCCGCGCCCCGCGTCAGAAGCCGATGCCGAGGCCCCAGCCCAGCCCCGACCAGCCGCCCGAGCCGTAGCCGATCGAGAGATAGGGCCGGATCCGGGGCGCATAGCGGTCGTCGGAGGATGCGGCGCGGCTGTCGTCCGAGGCCGGCTCCTGCGCGGGCAGGGACCGCCCCTGGGCCATCCCCGCCTCGAACTCGGCGGCGAGCGGCGCGGGGCAGCTCAGCGCGGGCAAGCGCCGGGCGCGGCCCAACTCGACGCCCTTGTCATAGGTGCAGAAGCGCACGACGCCCTCGTCATGGCCGGCGAGGTAGTCGTCCTCCGCCGCCACCCGCGCGGCGCCGGTCAGCGTCGGGCAGGCGGCGATGCGCGCCAGCCCTTCGTCCGACGTGGCGCCGGCCATCGCGTCGGCCACGCCGGCGACGTTCCAGTCGGCCCCGCCGCAGGCGCCCCCGTCGCTCCACCCGCCGCGCGCCATGCGGTCCTCGTCCGAGGCGCAGGCGGCGAGCAGGGGGGCTGCGAGGCACAGCGCGATGAAGGGGCGGCGCCCGCGGCGACCGTTCAGGCTGGGGGACAGGCGGGGCGCGTCGGGGCGCAGGGCGCGAATCGATTGGCTCATGGGGGAAGTGTCGCTCAATCGGATGGCGGAATCTCGGCGGCAAGGTCGCGGATGAACTCGACCGAGGCCGGCGGCCCGGCCCAGCGCCGATAGAGCGCCAGCGCCGGGGCGTTCGCGGCCAGCGCGCCGATGGTCAGCTTGCGCACCCCGCGCGCCCGCATCCGCGCTTCCGCCTCCTCCAGCAGCGCCGTCGCCAGGCCCCGCCGCCGGGCGGAGGGCGCCACGTAAAGATCGGAGACATGGCCGCGGATCCGCGTCGCCTCCGGCACATAGGCGCCCTCGTCCTCCAACCCCGCGATCAGCAGGCCGACGGGCGTGCCGGCTTCGTCCTCGGCCAGCAGGATGAAGCCCGTGCGCGCGGCCCAGTCGGTCAGCCAGGAGACATGCTCGGCGCAGTCCGCGCCAGGGCGGCGGTCCGGCTCCGTCTCCCGCTCGTGGTCCTGGAGCGCGGCGAACAGCAGGAAGACCGTCGGCCCGTCCTCGGGCCCCGCGTCGCGCAGGACGACTCCTTGAGGTGCGGTCATCTCAGCCCGCCGCGATGGCGGCGAGCACCTCGTCGAGCGTCGCTTCGATGATCCCCAGCTCCCGCGGCTCGGAGAATCGGTGGTCGGCGCCGTCGACCAAAGTCAGCCGCAGATCGGGGCTCGTCGCATGGCCGAGCAGGCGCAAGGCCCAGTCCACCGGCACGTCCGCATCCGCCGTGCCCTGAAGCAGGCGCACCGGGAAGGGCAGGGGCAGGGGCGCGCGCAGCACCAGGTTCTTGCGGCCGTCCTCGACCAGAAGCCGCGTGATCACATAGGGTTCGTAGGAATATTCGGAAGGCAGGGCGACCCGCCCCGTCGCCATCATCTCCGCGCGCTGCGCCTCCGAAAACCCGGCCCAGAACCCGTCCTCGGTGAAATCGGGGGCGGCGGCGATGCCGATCAGCCCCGCCACCCGGTCCGGCCGCGCCCGGGCGGCGAGCAACGAGATCCAGCCGCCCATGGACGAGCCGACCAGCACCTGCGGCCCCTCGGTCAGCGCGTCGAGCGCATCGAGCGCGTCGCGCGCCCAGGCCCCGATCCGCCCGTCCGTCTCGAAATCCCCCGACGAGGCCCCGTGCGCGGTATAGTCGAAGCGCAGGAAATCGAGGCCCCGCGCGGCGCAGAGCCCCTCCAGAAACTTGGCCTTGGTCCCGGTCATGTCGGACCGGAAGCCGCCGAGAAACACCACGCCGGGCCGCGCGCGCGCCGCCGCGGTTGCGCCGGCGCCCCGGCTGCGGCGATAAGCGATGCGGCGACCGTCATCGGTCGCCAGAAACTCGGGCGCGTCGGCGCCGTCGCCTTGGGGGATTGGGGTCATGGTTAGCGCACGCTCCGCAGCCTCGGGTCTTGCGGGCGACCCTACCGCGCCCGGCGCGCAGGTCCAGCCCGCTCCGGTCGCGCCGGGGGCGGGGCCGGGCGGCCATGCGGGATTCGGCGGCGGACGTCCGGTGGTCCTGCAGCTGACCCCCGCCCTCGAATCAGGCGGGGTCGAGCGCGGCACCATCGAAATCGCCCAGGCCCTGACCCGCGAAGGCGCGACCCCCCTGGTCGCGTCGCGCGGCGGTCGGATGGAGCGGGCGCTGGAGCGCGCCGGCGGCCGGCTCCTGCGGCTCGAGATCGGGTCGAAATCCCCGCTTGCCATCCGCCGCAACGCCACAGCGCTGGAACGGATCCTGAAGGACGAGCGGGTGGACATCGTCCACGCCCGTTCCCGCGCGCCCGCCTGGGCCGGCTGGCTCGCCGCGCGGCGCGCGGGCGTGCCCTTCGTCACCACCTGGCACGGCGATTATCGGGAGAACTTCCCGGGCAAGCGCTTCTGGAACGGCATCATGGCGCGCGGCCATCCCACCATCGCGGTGTCGGAATTCATCGCCGGGAAGATCCGCGCCCGCCACCCCGAGGCCGAGGTGGTGGTGATCCCGCGGGGCGCCGACCTCGCTCAGTTCGATCCGCACGAGATCCAGGCCGGGCGCTCGGTCGAGCTCGCCGAACGCTGGGGGTTGGCCGACGATCCCCGCCCGGTGGCGATGCTGCCCGGCCGGCTCACCCGCTGGAAGGGCCAGACCCATTTCATCGATGCCGCGGCCAGGCTGCGCGACCTGCGCGGGGCCGAGGATTTCGTGTTCCTCATGGTCGGCGACGATCCCGAAAGCAGCTACGGACGGGAATTGGCCGAGCGGATCCGCGCCCAGGGCCTGACCGGCTGCTGCGCGCTGGCGGGGCATTGCGACGACATGGCGGCGGCGCTGAAGCTCGCCTCGGTCGTGGTCTCCGCCTCGATGGAGCCCGAAGCCTTCGGCCGCGTGGCGGTGGAGGCGCAGGCCATGGGCCGCCCGGTGATCGCCACCGATCATGGCGGCGCGCGGGAGACGGTGGACGAAGGCCGCACCGGCTGGCGCTATCCCCCCGGCGACGCCGATGCGCTGGCCGCGGCGGTGAACCGGGCGCTGTCTCTCGACCCGTCGCAGCTGGAGCATATGTCGATGGCCGGCCGCGCCCGGGTGTTGCAGCGCTTCTCGACCGACGCGATGCAGCGCGCCACCCTGCAGGTCTACGCCGACGTGCTCGCCCGGCGCTGAGCGGCTTCCGCCGCGCCGGTTCCGCAGGGCGGTTCGCACGGGCTTGCCCGCCGCCGTCCGCGCGTCCATTCTGCGCCCCGACGCGCCCGCCGCCAGACGCGGCCGCCACAGGAGGAGACCCCGATGTCCACCCAGACCGCCGCCGCCGCCGACGCGACCGAAGCCCCGATCGTCATGATCTCCGACCTCGTCGACGGGGTCTGCGAGGTCTCGCTCAACCGCCCCGACCGGCTCAACGCCATCACGCCCGAGCTGATGCGCGCCATCGCCGACGCGCATGAGGTTCTGGCCGGCATGGCGGGCCTGCGCGCCGTGGTGCTGAAGGGCGAGGGGCGGGCGTTCTGCTCGGGCCTCGACAAGTCGGGGTTCCAGCGGATGAAGACCGAAGGGCGCGGCTCGCTCGGCATGGACATCATGGATCGCACCCATGGCCCGGCCAATGTGGCGCAGAACTGCTGCTGGGGCTGGCGGGAACTCGGCGTTCCGGTGATCGGCGCGCTGCACGGTTTTGCATTGGGCGGCGGGTTCCAGATCGCGCTCGGGCCGGATATCCGGATCGCGGCGCCGGGGACGAAATTCTCGGTGATGGAGCTGAAATGGGGGCTGGTGCCCGACATGGGCGGCATGGCGGTGATGCGCACGCTGGCCCGCGGCGACGTGATCCGCAAGCTGACCTACACCGCCGAGATCTTCGAGACCGACAAGGCGCTGGAATACGGCTTCGTCACCGAGATCGCCGACGACCCTCTCGCCCGCGCCCGCGAACTGGCCCGCGAGATCGCCTCCAAAAGCCCGACCGCGATGCGCGCGGCCAAGGAACTGCTCAACCTTTCGGATGAAGAGCCTGGCGCCCTGCCGGCCCTGCTGGCCGAGAGCCGGCTGCAGAAGGACCTGATCGGCAAGCCCCACAACATCGAGGCCGTGAACGCCGGCGTCGAAGGCCGGCCCGCCGTTTACAAGTAAGGTTCCGCCGGGGGCGGCGTCGGCGCGCCGCCCCCGGCGCAGGGTGGCGGTCTGGCGGGCCGGAGGCGACGACGACTGCCGGCCCCCCGGCCACGTCCGCCAACGCGCCCGAGACATAGCTCGCCTCGTCCGACATCCGCCGCACGATGCCCCGCCCAGCCTCCTGCCGCGCCCGCGCCCCCGCTTGCGTCAACGGCCGCCGGCGACGTCCAGCAGGGCGCCGGTGGCGTAGGAGGACGCGTCCGACAGCAGCCAGCACACCGCTTCCGCGATCTCCTGCGGCTCGCCCACCCGGCGCAGCGGGATCATCGGCGCGCTGTCCGCCAACCGGTCGAGATTGCCGTGGGAGGTCTTGTGGATCTCCGTCGCCACGATGCCCGGCCGCACCGCGTTGACCCGCACGCCGAGCGGCGCGAGTTCCTGCGCGAGGCCGATGGTCAGCGTGTCGATGGCCCCCTTGGAGGCGGCGTAGTCCACGAAGGTGTTGGCCGAGCCCAGCCGGGCGGCGGCGGACGAGATGTTCACGATCCCGCCCCCCTGGCCGCCGCGCGACACCGGCATCCGCCGCGCGCCCTCGCGCGCCACCAGGATGGCGCCGGTGACGTTGAGCTCGATCAGCCGGGCGATCCGCTCCGGCTCCATGTCGGCGAGCGGCATGGCGGGGCCGACGATCCCGGCGTTGTTGACCAGCCCGTCGACGGGGCCGAGCCCGGCCTCCGCCGCATCCCAAAGGGCCGCGATCTCGGCCGCCTTCGACATGTCGCCCCGGATCGCCTGGGCGCGGACGCCCGCCGCCTCCAGCACCGCGACGGTGGCGGATGCGGCGGCCTCGTCCGAGGCGTAGTTGACGGTCACGTTCCAGCCGCGCGCAGCGCAGGCGACGGCGGTGGCGGCGCCGATGCCGCGGGACCCGCCGGTGATCAGGATATGCCGAGACATCGCGCGCCTTTCAGGTGAGGGCCAGGGACCCCCACCCTAGTTGAACTTGTTGTCCTGCGGGAAGCCGCGCGGCGCCATCCGTCCGGCGCTGGCCCGGTCGCCGGAATATTCGGCCAGCTCCTCGCCCAGCACGGTGCGGGTGCGTCCGCCGCGGTCGAGCCATTGCAGGCCGCGGGCGCGGTCGAACACCCGCGCGTCCGACAGCCCGCCATCCTTGTATTTCTGCAGCCGCACGCCCTTGCCGCGGGTCATCTCGGGGAGCTGCTCCAGCGGGAACACCAGCACCTTGCGGTTCTCGCCGACCACCGCCACCGCGTCGCCCTCGATGGGCGCGCAGACCACGGCCTTGCCCGGCGCCTTCACGTTCAGCGCCTGCTTGCCGGACCGGGTCTGGGCGATGGCCTCCGCCTCGTTCAGCAGGAAGCCGTCGCCGATGGACGAGGCCAGCAGCCGCTTCGCCCCGGGTTTGTGGGGGAAGAGCGCCACCACGTCGTCCTCGTTGGGCAGGTCGATCATCAGCCGCACCGGCTCGCCCATGCCGCGCCCGCCGGGCAGCTTGTCGGCGCCCAGCGTGAAGAACCGGCCGGAGGACGAGAACAGCAGGATCCTGTCCGTCGTCTCCGCGTGGAAGGCGAAGCGGGGGCCGTCGCCGTCCTTGAACTTCTGTTCGGCATCGAGCGCCACATGCCCTTTCAGCGCCCGGATCCAGCCCATCACCGAGCAGACCACGGTGATCGGCTCCCGCTCGATCATCGCTTCGGGCGGCATCTCCTGCACCGTGGGGGCGGCGGTCATCGCGGTGCGGCGCGCGCCCAGCGGGTAGGGGTCGTTCGCGGCCTTCAGCGGGTCGATCTGTTCGGGCGTCAGCGCGCCGACGAAGCCGCGGGGCGCGCCGAAGGTGGCGCGCACTTCGCGCAGTTCGTCCGAGATCCGGTCCCATTGCGCGCCCTCGTCCTGCAGCAGGGCCGAGAGGCGGACATGCTCTTCGGCGAGCGCGTCGCGCTCGTTGCGGATCTCCATCTCCTCCAGCCGGCGCAGCGAGCGCAGGCGCATGTTCAGCACCGCCTCGGCCTGCACGTCCGAGAGGTAGACGCCCGCGCCCTCGCCGAAGCCGAATTCGCCCATGGCGGGGGTCAGCGTGCCGTATTTCCCCCAATCCTCCGCCATCAGGCTGGCCTTGGGGTCGTCGTCGTTGCGGATGATCTCGATCACCCGGTCGAGGTTGAGGAAGGCGATGATGTAGCCGCCCAGCACCTCCAGCCGCCGCTCGATCTTCTCCAGCCGGAAGGCGGAGCGGCGCTGAAGCACCTCGCGCCGGTGGTCGAGGAAGGCGCGCAGCACCTCGCGCAGCCCGCACACCTTGGGGATCTTCCCGTCGATCAGCACGTTCATGTTGAGCGGGAAGCGGGTTTCGAGGTCGGTCTGGCGGAAGAGGGTCTCCATCAGCACCGCGGGTTCCACATTGCGCGAGCGGGGCTCGAGCACGATGCGCACGTCCTCGGCGCTCTCGTCGCGCACATCGGCGAGGATCGGAATGCGGCGGGCGTTGATCAGCTCGGCGATCTTCTCGATCAGCCGTGATTTGGGGACCTGGTAGGGGATCTCGTCGACCACGATGCGCCAGGTGCCGCGGCCGGTATCCTCGATGAACCAACGCGCGCGCAGGCGGAAGGAGCCGCGCCCGGTCTCGTAGGATTCGAGGATGGAGGACGCGGGCTCGATCATCACCCCGCCGGTCGGAAAATCCGGCCCCGGCATTTTCTCGAGCAGCGTTGCGGTGCGCGCATCGGGGTGTTTGATGAGGTGCAGCGCGGCCGAGGCCACTTCGCCTGCGTTATGCGGCGGGATCGAGGTCGCCATGCCCACCGCGATCCCCGCCGCGCCGTTGGCGAGCAGGTTGGGGAAGGCGCCCGGCAGGACGATGGGCTCTTCTTCCTCGCCATCGTAAGTGGCGCGCATGTCGACGGCGTCTTCGTCCAGCCCCTCCATCATCGCGGCGGCGACGGCGGTGAGCTTGGATTCGGTGTAGCGCATGGCCGCGGCGTTATCGCCGTCGATATTGCCGAAATTGCCCTGGCCGTTGATCAGCGGATAGCGGACCGCGAACCCCTGGGCGAGCCGGACCAGCGCGTCATAGACCGACTGGTCGCCATGCGGATGGTATTTGCCGATCACGTCGCCGACCACGCGGGCCGACTTCTTGAACCCCTGGTTGGGGTCGAGCCGCAAGAGCCGCATCGCCCACATCAGCCGCCGATGCACGGGCTTCAGCCCGTCGCGCGCGTCGGGCAGGGCGCGGTGCATGATCGTCGACAGCGCGTATTGCAAATAGCGGTCGCCCAGCGCGCGTCGCAGCGGCTCGGCGGTGATCGCGCCCCCGGAGGGGAGGTCGGGCAGGTCGTCGTCGGGGATATCGGCCATGTTCTCCGTTTAGCCTCGCCATCCGGTCCCGTCCAGCAGCCCGGTGTCGCGAATTGGCGGCGCGCCGGGCGGCAGGGCATCGCGCCGCATGGGGGCGGCCTCGCCGCGACCGCGGACCGTGATACGTTCCCTCGCAGGAAGGTTTTGAACTTCAATCATTCAGGATGACTCGCGTTGCGACGGAAAACCATTCTCATCACCGGCTGCGCCAGCGGCATCGGGCTCGATGCGGCGCGCAGCCTGCACCGCGCCGGCTGGCGGGTGTTCGCCACCTGCCGCCGCCAGGCCGATTGCGACCGGCTGGAGGCGGAGGGGCTGGAGAGCTTCCCCCTCGATTACGCCGACGAGGCGAGCGTGGCGCAGGCCGCGGCGGAGACCCTGCGCCGGGCCGGCGGGTCGCTGGACGCGCTCTTCAACAACGGCGCCTACGCCATCCCCGCGCCGCTGGAGGATGTGACCCGCGGCGCGATGCGCGAGATCTTCGAGGCCAATTTCCTCGGCTGGCATGACCTGACCCGCCGCCTGCTGCCGGCGCTGCGCGCGTCGGGGGCGGGGCGGGTGGTCAACTGCTCCTCGGTGCTGGGGCTGGTGTCGCTGCGCTATCGCGGCCCCTACAACGCCACCAAATTCGCGCTGGAGGGGCTGACCGACTGCCTGCGCCGCGAATGCGCCGCCCCCGAGGCGCCGGGCCCGCGGGTGCATGTGATCCTGATCGAGCCCGGCCCGATCAAGACCGCGTTCCGGCGCAACGCCCGGGCGCGGATGGAGGCGATGGTCGACCGCTCCGGCTCCGCCTGGGGGCGGGCCTGGGCCGAGAAGATCCTGCCGCGGCTGGAAGCGCCCGAGACCGAGACGCTCGACCGGTTCGAACTGCGGCCCGAGGCGGTGACCCGCCGCCTCCATCACGCGCTGACCGCCCGCCGCCCGCGGCCGCGCTATTTCGTGACCACGCCGACCTGGATCGCGGCGGCGGCGGTGCGGCTGCTGCCGACGCGCGGCGTGGACCTGCTGTTCGGCGGGGATCACTGACGCTGCGGCGCCGGGGCGCCCCCACGAAAGCCGCGCGCCGACAGGACGCGGTGGCGCGACGCGGGGAATGCGCTATCTAGAGGCGTCAGGAAAGGATCCGTTCCATGTCCCATACATTGCTGATCGTCGCGCTCATCGCCTGTTTCGGCGTGCTGGGCGTCCTGCTGTTCGGCGTGGGCGCCTTCGCCCGCGGCGGCGACTTCAACCGAAAATACGCCAACAAGATCATGCGGCTGCGCATCATCGCCCAGGCCGCCGCCGTGGTGGTGATCCTGCTCGCGGTCTGGGCCTCGCGCTCGGGCCACTGATCGACGCCGCATCCAAGGGGGGAGGGTCCGACATGGTCGTGCTCAATCGCATCTACACGCGCACCGGAGACAAGGGGACCACCGCGCTCGGCGACGGGACCCGCGTGCCCAAGCAGGCCCTCAGGGTCGAGGCCTACGGCACCGTGGACGAGACCAACGCCACCGTCGGCCTCGCGCGCCTGCATGCGGAGGGGGCGCTGGATGAGGCTCTGGCCCGCATCCAGAACGACCTTTTCGACCTCGGCGCCGACCTCTGCCGTCCGGCGCCCGAGAAGGATGGGGAGGCGAAATACGCCGTTCTGCGCATGACCGCCGCCCAGGTGGACCGGCTGGAGGCGGAGATCGACGCGATGAACGCCGATCTCGCGCCCTTGCGCAGCTTCGTGCTGCCCGGGGGCTCGGCGCTCGCGGCCCATCTGCACCTGTGCCGGACCGTGAGCCGCCGGGCCGAGCGTCTGACCGTGGCGCTGGCCGAGGTCGAGGCGATCAACCCGCCGTCCGCCACCTATCTCAACCGGCTGTCGGACTGGTTCTTCGTGGCGTCGCGCGTCGCCAACGGCAATGGCGCGCGCGACGTGCTGTGGGTTCCCGGCGCCAACCGCTGAGCGTCGGCTCTCGACAGCGTGTGTTGCCTTCCTGCGGGGGGAATGTCGGCAACGTCTCCGTCTCGAATTCTCGGGATGGAGACGTGACATGAACATGCGCGCGATCGGATCGGCCCTCGCCCTGGCCTCGCTGCTGGACGCCGCCGGGGTTTTCGCTCAGACCACGACCCCGATGACGACCCGGGGCGCCGCAGACGCCGCAGGCGCGGGAATGACTTCCGGGCACGGCACGGGCGACCACGCGACGGGCGGCCACATGACCAGCGGCCATGGCATGGGCGGGCGCGACGCGGTCTCGATGATGTCGGAGGTCAACGCCCGGATGCATGACGAGATGAACCTGGCGCCGTCGGGCGATGTCGACGTGGACTTCGCCCGGTCGATGATCCCCCATCACCAGGGCGCGGTGGATATGGCGCGCATCGTGCTCGCCCACGGGGCCGACCCCGAGATCCGGGCGTTCGCCGAGGAGGTGATCGCGGCGCAGGAGGCCGAGATCGCCTTCCTGCGCGCCTGGCTGGCGAAGCGCGGCGACTGACGGCCGGGACGCGGGCGGGACGGTCACGGAATTGCGCGCCCTCTCCTGGCCGCGACCGATTCTTGCTTGCGAGGCCAGGCTCTGCGACCGCGTGTCCGGCGCCTGCATACCGTTCCGTATGTTAGCGAAACCCCCGGATTGAAAGGGCCTGCGCGTCCCGCGCGGCCCGCCCCGGCTGGTTTCCCGCCGCTTTGCCCCTACCATAAGGGTCAAGGTCGGTGTAGCCAGACGACGACCGCCGCGCGGCCGAGGCCTCGCGGAGCAATCAGGAGGAGAAACGCGCAATGAAGGTGCTCGTGCCCGTCAAGCGCGTGATCGACTACAACGTGAAGGTCCGCGTGAAGGCGGACGGAAGCGGCGTCGATCTCGCGAACGTCAAGATGTCGATGAACCCCTTCGACGAAATCGCCGTCGAAGAGGCGATCCGCCTGCGCGAAAAAGGCGTGGTCGAAGAGATCGTCGTCGTCTCCATCGGCGTGAAGCAGTCGCAGGAAACCCTGCGGACCGCGCTCGCCATGGGCGCCGACCGCGCGATCCTGATCGAGGCGTCCGACGATGTGCACACGGATATCGAGCCGCTGGCCGTCGCCAAGCTGCTCAAGGCCGTGATCGACGAGGAGCAGCCCGGGCTGGTCATCCTCGGCAAGCAGGCCATCGACAACGACATGAACGCCACCGGCCAGATGCTGGCGGCGCTGATGGGCTGGGGCCAGGCCACCAACGCGGCCGAGCTGACCATCGAGGGCGACAGCGCCACCGTCACCCGTGAGGTCGACGGCGGCATGCAGACGCTCAAGCTGAAGATGCCGGCGATCGTCACCGCCGACCTTCGCCTGAACGAGCCGCGCTACGCCTCGCTGCCCAACATCATGAAGGCGAAGAAGAAGCCGCTCGACGCGAAGACCGCCGCCGATTACGGGGTCGACGTCGCGCCGCGCCTGACGGTGGTCTCCACCGCCGAGCCCAAGGGCCGTTCCGCCGGGGTCAAGGTCGCCGATGTCGACGAGCTGATCTCCAAGCTGAAGAACGAAGCGGGGGTTCTGTAATGGCTGTTCTGCTGATCGCCGAAATCGCCTCGGGCGAGCTGGTCGTCGACGCGACCGCCAAGGCGCTCTCCGCCGCCAAGAAGCTGGGCGACGTCACCGTGCTCTGCGCCTCCGAAGGTTGCGCGGGGGCCGCCGAGGCCGCCGCCAAGCTCGACGGCGTGACCAAGGTGCTGTGCGCCGACGATGCGGCGCTGGGGCACAACCTGGCCGAGCCGATCGCCGCGCTGATCGTTTCCATCGCCGGGGATTACGAGCACTTCGTGGCCCCCGCCACCATGGCCGGCAAGAACCTGATGCCGCGCGTCGCGGCGCTGCTGGACGTGATGGTCATCTCCGACATCTCCGCCGTGGGCGGGTCCGACACGTTCGAGCGTCCGGTCTATGCCGGCAACGCCATCCAGACCGTGAAGACCTCCGACGCGAAGAAGGTTCTGACGGTGCGCACCGCCAACTTCGAAGCGGCGGGCGAAGGCGGTTCGGCCTCGGTGGAGACCATCTCCGCCGCCGAGAACCCGGGCCTGTCCGAGTGGGTCGAGGACAAGATCGCCGCGTCCGACCGGCCTGACCTGACCTCGGCCAAGCGGATCGTCTCCGGCGGGCGCGCGCTCGCCTCGAAGGAGAACTTCGCGCTGATCGAGAAGGTGGCCGACAAGCTCGGCGCCGCCGTCGGCGCCTCGCGCGCCGCGGTGGACTCGGGCTACGCCCCCAACGACTGGCAGGTCGGTCAGACCGGCAAGGTCGTGGCGCCGGAACTCTACATCGCCGTCGGCATCTCGGGCGCGATCCAGCATCTCGCCGGGATGAAGGACTCGAAGGTCATCGTCGCGATCAACAAGGACGAAGAGGCGCCGATCTTCCAGGTCGCCGATTACGGCCTGGTCGCGGACCTGTTCGACGTGCTGCCGGAGCTTGAATCCAAGCTCTGAGCCGCGTCTCGGCCTGAAAAGACCGGAGCCGCCCGTCGGGGCGGCTCCTTTTCGTTGGAGAACGCCTCATGCGCCGTCTGATCCTCGCGCTGCTGCTGCCCGCGGCGCCCCTGCACGCGGCCTGTCCGGATCAGGTCCTTGTGTCCTGCGAGGTGGACGGGGGCCGGCATCTGGAAGTCTGCATCGAGACGGGCGACCCGGCGGGCGAGGACATGGGCGGGGGCGCCTTCACCTACGCCTTCGGCCCGGCCGACGCGCCCGAGCTGAGCCTGCGCGCGCCGTTCTCCGCCGGAACCGCGCGGCCCTGGAACGGGGTCGGGCGGGCGATCTGGGGCTCGGTCGCCTTCCGCAACGGGGATTACAGCTACGAGGTCTGGCAGAGCCTCGACCGCATGGAGCCGGACGCGCCGCTGGAGGGCGGGGTGAACGTGTGGCGGGGCGAGGCGCTGAAGGCGTCTCTCGTCTGCCGCCCGGGTCCCGCCACGGTCATCGCCCCGCTTTTCGCCATCGAGGACGCGATGGCCGCGGCCGGCTATTGCTGGGACCGGGACCGCGAGACCTGGGGCCGGGAGGCCTGCGGCTGAGCCCGCCCCGGGCAGGGGCGGGCGGGCGCCGAACCCCGAGAGGTCAGCCCTTGAAGCAGGTCAGCTCGATCTCGATCTTCATCGCGGGCGCGATCAGGCCGGCCTCGATCATCGTCGCGGCCGGCGGGGCGTCGCCGAAGGCCTCGCGCAGGGCGGGGAAGCAGGTTTCGAAATCCGCCGCGTTCGGCAGGATGTAGTGCACCCGCACCGCGTCCGCGAAGCTCGACCCGGCCTGGGCCAGCGCCGCCTCGATCTTGGTGAGCGTGTTGCGGCACTGGGTCAGCACGTCGTCGGGCATCTCGCCGGTCGCCGGATCGGCGCCGGTGGTGCCGGCCACATGCACCCAGCCGCCCGCGACCGCGACCCGGCAATAGGCCGCCTTCTCTTCCCACGGGCCGCCGGAAAAATGCCTCTCGATGGTCATGCGCGCGTGTTCCCTCGCTATGTTGCGGCGCGACGATGCCCTGCCGCGCCGGCGGAGGGAAGCCCCCGGGATGCGGCGGGAAACCGTTTGCCTGCCTTATTAGATCATGCCATCAAGACCCGTCCCGGTTCCGCTTCGTAACCGGCCGCGGAGGAGTTGCGGACCATGGCGATGCGGCCGGAGATGCGGGCGGTGCTGCCCATCCTGATCGGCTCGGCGATGATGCTGTCGCTGACCATGGGCCTGCGCCAGAGCCTCGGGCTGTTCATCCCGGCGATGACCGCGGACATCGGCATCACCGTGACCCAGTTCACCATCGCGATCTCCGTGCAGAACCTCGCCTGGGGGGTGTTCCAGCCGCTGGTCGGCGGGCTCGCCACCCGCACCGGCTTCCGGCCGGTGATGGTCGCGGGCGCGCTGGTCTATGCCGGCGGCATGGGCGTGCTGGGCATGGCGCATGGCATGTGGTCGGTGCTGCTGGGCGCAGGGCTGATGGTGGGCTTCGGCATGGCCTGCGCCTCCACCGCCATGGCGATGGCGGTCACCGCGCGGTCGGTGCCGGCTTCGGTCCGCTCGATCTCGCTCGGCGCGGTGTCGGCGGCGGGGTCGCTGGGCGCGCTGATCGCGGCGCCGCTCGGCCAGGCGGTGATGCAGGCATGGGACTGGCGGGCGAGCCTGGGCGTGTTCTTCCTGATGGCGCTGCTGATCGCGCCGGCGGCCTGGTCGGCCGGCCGGGTCGACCGCCTGCCGCCCCCGCCGCGCATGGCCGACAGCGCCGACGGGCTCAGCGCGCGCGGCGCGCTCGGCATGGCGCTGGGCAACCTGAATTTCCTGGTGATGAGCTCGGCCTATTTCGTCTGCGGCATGCAGCTGATCTTTCTGACCACGCATCTGCCCTCCTACCTCGCGCTCTGCGGGGCCGACCCGATGCTCGCCGCCACCGCGCTGGGGGTGATCGGGGGCATGAACGTCGCGGGGTCGCTGTTCTTCGGCTGGGCGGGGGGGCGGTGGTCCAAGCAGGCGCTGCTCGGCTGCATCTATCTCTGCCGCTCGCTGGTGCTCGCCTGGTTCTTCACCCGGCTGCCGACGCCCGAGGTCACGGTGATCTTCGCCGCGATGATGGGGTTCCTGTGGCTGGGCGTCGGCCCGTTGATCGCGGGGTCGGTGGCCGAGACCTTCGGTCTGCGCTGGCAGGCGATGCTGCAGGGCATGACCTTCTGCTGGCACCAGATGGGCAGTTTTCTGGGCGCCATCGGCGGCGGGCTGGTGTTCGACCATTTCGGCGATTACGACCTCGCGGTGAAGATCGGCGTGTCGCTGGGGCTGGTGGCCGGCGTGGTTCAGATCGCCGTCGCGCTGGGGCGGCCGCCGCGCGACGCTCTTCCGGCCTGACTCCTGCCCCCGGGACGGGGGAATCGCGAAACAGTCCCGCCCGTTCCGACCCCATTCACGCGAATGAGAGGCGCTGGTTTTCGCGCCAGACCGCCCCTCCGAGGGGGCTGCGGCGCCTGCGAACCGGGCGCCCGAGGCAAATATTCCGCAGCCGCGAAATGTCCTCTGGCGCCTCCGCCCAAGCCTCGCCACACTCCGGGCGCCGAACAAAGAGGGAGATGGCCATGACCTCCACCACACTTCGCGCGGCGCTTGTCGCCTGCGTCTCCGCCGCGGCGCTCGCCGCTCCCGCCCATGCGCTCGAAAAGGTGAAGTTCGGGACCAACTGGGTCGCCGAGGCCGAGCATGGCGGCTATTATCAGGCCGTCGCCGACGGCACCTACGAGGCCTGCGGGCTCGAGGTCGAGATCGTCCCCGGCGGGCCGCAGGTGAACAACCGCGCGCTGATGCTGGCCGGCAAGATCGACTTCTCCATGGGCGGCAACATGCTCCAGGCCTTCTCCGCGGTGAAGGAGGGCATTCCGCTCAAGGTCGTCGCGGCCCATTTCCAGAAAGAGCCGCAGGTCATCCTGACCCATCCCGGCGCCGCCAAGTCGTTTGAGGATCTCAAGAATCTCAAGACGCTGTTCCTCGGCGACAACGGCTACCAGTCGTTCTACCAGTGGATGATCACCGCCTACGGATTCAAGGCCGAGCAGCGCAAACCCTACACCTTCAACCCCGCGCCCTTCATCGCCGACAAGGCCTCGGGGCAGCAGGGCTACGTCACCTCCGAGCCGTTCGCGGTGGAGAACGAGGGCGGCTTCAAGCCCGACGTCTACGTGCTGGCCGACCAGGGCTTCTCGACCTACGCCACCACGGTGGAGACGATGCAGGCCACCATCGACGCCAAGCCCGAAGCGGTGAAGTGCTTTGTCGAAGGCTCCTCGATCGGCTGGGCCAACTACCTCTACGGCGATCCCTCGGCCGGCAATGCGCTGATCCAGAAGCACAACACCGACATGTCGGATGAGCAGATCGCCTTCTCCATCCAGGCGATGAAGGAGTACGGCATCGTCGATTCGGGCGAGTCCGAAACCCTGGGCATCGGCGCCATGACCGACGCGCGCATGCAGGACTTCTACGACAAGATGGTCGCGGCCGGGGTGGTCGAGCCGGGGCTGGACCTCGGCATGGTCTACACCACCGAATTCTCCAATACCGGGGCGGCGCTGGAGACGAAGAAGAAGCTGGTCGAGTGACCGATCCGGTTTCGACTGCGGGGGCGGCGGCGGGGCAACCCGCCGCGCCCCTCTCGGATGCCGCGGCCGCACGCGCCGCCCGTCCCTCCGTCCTCTCGATCCGCAATGTCACCAAGGTGTTCGGCGGCGACGTGATCGCGCTGCGCGGCATGTCGCTGGACGTGCGCCAGGGCGACTTCATGTCCCTGCTCGGCCCGTCGGGCTGCGGCAAGTCCACGGCCCTGCGCCTGATCGCCGGCCTGATGCACCCCACCGCCGGCAAGATCGAATGGCAGGGGCAGGGGGCCGGCCCCGACGACGGCGGCCTCGGCGTGGTGTTCCAGGAACCCACCCTGATGCCCTGGGCGACGGTGGAGCAGAACGTCTGGCTGCCGCTGCGCCTCAAGGGCCGCAAGTTCGCGGCGTGCAAGGCCGACATCGACGACGCGCTCGCCACCGTGGGCCTGTCCGGCTTCGGCGGCGCCTATCCGCGCGAGCTGTCGGGCGGCATGAAGATGCGCGTCTCCATCGCGCGGGCGATGGTCACCAAGCCCCGCCTGATCCTGATGGACGAGCCCTTCGCCGCGCTTGACGAGATCACCCGCTTCAAGCTCAACAACGACCTGCTGGCGATGCGGGCCAAGCTGAACTGCACGGTGATCTTCGTGACTCATTCGGTGTTCGAGAGCGTGTTTCTTTCGGACCGCATCGTGGTGATGGCCGCCCGTCCGGGCCGGGTCATCGCCGAGCTGAACGTCGACGAGCCCTATCCCCGCACCGAGGATTTCCGGACCTCGGCCGACTACGCCGCCCGGTGCCGCGCGACATCCGACGCCCTGGGCCTGGCCATGGAGGGCGCGCATTGAGCGTGAAGGACACCGACCCGACCCTGATCGACACCGACGAACTCGCCCGTCAGCGCGCCCGGCGGATCGAGAAGATCGCCCGCTGGGCGCTGCCGGCGCTGATGCTGGGCGGCGCCGTCGCCTTCTGGCAATGGCGGGTCGAGGCCGCGCAGATCCCCCATTACATCCTCCCCAGCCCGGTCCGGGTCTGGGGCGCGCTGGTCGAGAACACCTCCACGCTCTTCGACAGCTGGGTGATCACCGTGCAGACCACGCTGCTGGCGCTGGTCGCCGCCGTCATCGGCGGCGCGGGGCTGGCGATGATCTTCGCCCAGTCGCGCTGGGCGGAGATGAGCTTCTATCCCTTCGCCGTCATCCTGCAGGTGACCCCCGTGGTCGCCGTGGCGCCGCTGATCCTGATCTATGTCTCCGACATCGACCTCGGCTTCGCGGTGGTCCCGGAGAAGGTGGTGGGGATGCTGATCGTGTCGTGGATCGTGGCCTTCTTCCCGATCCTGTCGAATTCGACGCTGGGGCTTCGGTCCGCCGACCATAATCTGCGCGACCTCTTCTCCATCTACGGCGCGTCGCGCTGGCAGCGGCTGCGTCATCTGCAGATCCCGGCGGCGCTGCCCTATTTCCTGGGCGGCCTGCGCATCGCCGGCGGGCTCAGCCTGATCGGCGCGGTGGTGGCCGAGTTCGTGGCCGGCACCGGGGGCATGGGCTCGGGCCTCGCCTTCCGCATCCTCGAGGCGAACTACCGCCTGAAAACCGACCTGGCCTTCGCCGCCCTGATCCTGATCGCGCTGACCGGCGTGCTGATCTTCGCCGTGCTGTCCTTCCTCAGCCACATGCTTCTGCGCAAGTGGCATGAGAGCGCCATCAAACGAGAGGTTTGACCTTGGACTTCCTCGACCTGCCCGAGGCCGGACGCCTGCGGCTGATGAACCTGCGCGCCCCGGGCCCGCTGCTGGGGCGCCCCGGCGCGCTGGTGTCGACCGACCTGACCATCGAGGGCGGAAAAATCGTCGAAAACGACGCCCGCGCCGATGAGGTCGAAGTCGACATGGGCGGGCGCATCGTGTTCCCCTGCTTCGTCGACGCCCATACCCATATCGACAAGGGCCATATCTGGGGCCGCGCGCCCAATCCCGACGGCACCTTCATGGGAGCGCTCAACACGGTCGGCGACGACCGCCGCGCCCGCTGGACGGCCGAGGACGTGCGCCGGCGGGCCGACTTCTCGCTGCGTTCCGCCTGGGCGCATGGCACCAAGGCGCTGCGCACCCATCTCGACAGCGCGCCGCCGCAGGACGACATCTCCTGGGCGGTGTTCCGCGAACTGCGGGAGGACTGGGCCGGCTGCATCGAGTTGCAGGCGGTCTGCCTCGTCGGCGTCGATTTCGTCGACGACACCGCGGAATGGAAGGCGCTGGCCGAGGTGGTGAAGGGCGCGGGCGGCGTGCTGGGCACGGTGACCTATCCGGTGGCCGACCTGGACCGGCGGCTGGACATCTTCTTCGAGACCGCCGGGACGCTCGGCCTCGACGCCGATTTCCATGTGGACGAGACCATGGACCCCAACTCCGCCACGCTGCGCGCCATCGCGCGGGCCATCGGGCGGACCGGGTTCGCGGGGCGGGTGAATTGCGGGCACTGCTGTTCGCTGTCCACCCAGGAGGAGTCGGCGGCGCTGGAGACGCTGGACCTTTGCGCCGGCGCGGGCCTCTCCATCACCTCGCTGCCCATGTGCAACATGTATCTTCAGGACCGTCGCCACGGCCGCACGCCGCGGGGCCGCGGCGTGACCCTGGTGCATGAGGCGCGTGCGCGGGGCATCCCGGTGATCTTCGCGTCCGACAACACCCGCGACCCGTTCTACGCCTATGGCGATCTGGACATGATCGAGGTGATGCGCGAAGCCACCCGCATCTGCCACCTGGATCACTCGCGTGAGGACTGGATCGACGCCTTCCTCGCCGCCCCCGCCGCCGCCTGCGGGTTCGAGACGCCGTCGCTCGACCCCGGGGCGCCGGCCGATCTGGTGATCTGCCGCGCCCGGTCCTGGACCGAGCTTTTCTCCCGCCCCCAATCCGACCGCATCGTGCTGCGCGCCGGGCGCGCCATCGACCGCACGCTGCCCGACTACGCCGAACTCGACGACCTGATGGAGCCCGCATGACCCCCAACGTCGCCGCCGCCAAGGCCGCCCTCGCCCATCTGGATCTGGACGACAAGCCCGCCTCCGTCAAAGCCAAGAGCCGGGATTTCTTCTGGTATTCGCCGGTGCTCAAAGCCCGGCTCGACCATCTGGTCGCGGATTTCGTGGTCGCGCCCCGGTCCGAGGCCGAGGTGATCGAGATCCTCAAGGTCTGCTACGAGCACGACGTGCCGGTCACCACCCGCGGCTCGGGCACCGGCAATTACGGCCAGGCCATGCCGCTCGCGGGCGGCTGCGTCCTGCACATGCGCCACATGAACAAGGTGAAGGAGGTCCATCAGGGCCGCGTTATCGTGGAGCCGGGCTGCATCCTGCGCGATCTGGACGCGGAGACCATCCGCCAGTCGGGGCAGGAGATCCGCATGTTCTCCTCGACCTACGCCACGGCCACCGTCGGCGGCTTCGTCGCCGGCGGCTCCGGCGGGGTGGGGTCGGTGCATTGGGGCCAGCTGCGCGACCTCGGCAACATCCTGCGCCTGCGCGTGGTGACGATGGAGGCCGAGCCTCGCGTGCTGGAATTCACCGGGGAGGAGCTGCACCGCGTCTCCCACGCTTACGGCACCAACGGCATCATCACCGAGATCGAACTGCCGCTCGCCCCCGCCTACGCTTGGACCGACGTGCTGGTCGGCTTCGACGACTTCATGGACGCCGCCCGCTGGGCCGAGGATCTGGGCAACCAGGACGGCATCCTCACCAAGCTGATCACGCCCGTAGAAGCGCCGATGCCGCATGACTATTTCCTGCGCATCCAGTCCCGCATCCGCCGCGACCAGCATGTGGTCATCGTCATGGTCGCGCCGCACGCCATGGACGCCTTCCTGACCTTCACCGCCCGCAACAAGGGGGCGGAGATCATCTATCGTTCCGACACCGTGACGGCGGAGGAGAAGAAGGCGTTCGGCGTCGCCTACGAATACGGCTGGAACCACACCACGCTGCGCGGTCTGCGCGTCGATCCGACCATCACCTATCTCCAGGTCCGCTACGCCCAGCCCGGCGCGCTGGAGCTGGTCGCCGCCATCCGCAAGACCTTCGGCGAGGAGGTGCCCCAGCATCTCGAGGCGATCCGCCAGGGCGGGGCGCTCGCCTTCGCCGGCCTGCCCGTGGTGCGCTTCACCACCGAGGAACGGCTCGATGAGATCGTGCGCATCCATGAGGATCTGGGCTGTCAGGTGTTCAACCCGCACCGCTACACGCTGGAGGAGGGCGGCCGTCAGTCCGCCGACGCCCGCCAGCTGGCCTTCAAGCGCGAGGCCGACCCCAAGGGCCTGCTCAACCCGGGGAAAATGATCACCTGGGACGAGCCCGACTTCAATTACGCCGAAGTCTATCGCTATGCGGGGATGAAACCGGCGGTCTGACCCCCGCCGCCTTCTCCCGGCGGGGCGGGAGAAGGGGAAGCCGACCTCCCCGCCGCCCACCGGCGCCGCGAGCCTCGCGCGGCCCCGGCACGAAAAGGGGCCCCGCCATGCGCGCCCTCCTGATCTACTGCCACCCGTCGCCCAAAAGCTTCAACGCCGCCGTCGCCGCCACGGTCGCCGCCCGCCTGCGCGACGGCGGCGCGGAGCTGCGCATGATCGACCTCTACGCCGAGGATTTCGACCCGGTGATGACGCCGACGCGCTGGCAGCGCTATGCGGGCGCGAGCCCCGACCATGACGCGCTCGCCCCCCATATCGAGGCGCTGCGCTGGGCAGACACGCTGGTCTTCGTCTATCCGACCTGGTGGTACGGGCTGCCGGCGATGCTCAAGGGCTGGCTCGACCGGGTGATGCTGCCGGGGGTGGCGTTCAACCTGCCGGCGGAAGGCCCGATCACGCCGGGGCTCGGCCATGTCGGGCGGCTGGCGGTGTTCACCACCGGCGGGGCTTCGCGGCTGCTGACCTGGGCGATGGGCGCGCCGGGGCGGCGGACCCTGACCCGCGGGCTGCGGTCCTGCTGCGCCCGGACCTGCCGCACCCATTTCGCCGCGCATTACCGCATGGACGCCTCGACGCCCGAAACCCGCGCCCGCCATCTTGCGCGCGTCACCCGGGAATGCGACCGGATGCTGTCCGGGGCCGGCCTGCGCGCCCCCCGCCCTGCGCTGCAAGGAGACCCCGCCGATGCCTGAGGCCCCCGCCATCCCGCTTCTGGATTTCTCCCGTTTTCGCGACGGCGATGCGGCGGGGCGGGCCGATTTCGCCGCCGATCTGGGCGCGGTCTGTCGCGACACCGGCTTCTTCCTGCTGGCCAATTCCGGCATCATGAACGCCCGACGCACCGCGATCTTTTCGGTGGCGCGCGGGTTCTTCGCGCTGGAGCAGGCGAAGAAGGACGCGGTCGCCATCGCCCACAGCGCCCATAACCGCGGCTACGTCGCCTCGAAGGTGGAGGCGCTGGACCCCGCCTCGGGTCAGGCCGACGCGAAGGAGGCGTTCAACATCGGGCTGGATCTGCCCGAGGATCACCCGGACGTGGTCGCCGGCAGGCCGTTCCGCGGGGTGAACCTCTGGCCCAAGGGCGCGCCTGCGTTCAAGCCGGAATGCCTCGGCTGGTATGACGCATGTCTTGCGTTGGGGCTGGAGCTGCACCAGGCCTTCGCGCTGGATCTCGGCCTGCCAGAGGACTGGTTCGCCGACAAGTTCCGCGCGCCGATGGCGACGCTCCGCCTGCTGCGCTACCCGGCGGGCGGGGAGGGCATCGGCGCCGGCGCGCATTCGGACTACGGCTCGGTCACGCTGCTGGCGACCGATGGGGTGGCCGGGCTCCAGGTCCAGCCCCGGGCGCTGCGCGGCACCGACCAGTGGCTCGACGTGCCCCAGGTTCCCGGCGCCTTCGTGGTCAATATCGGCGACTGCCTGCAGCGCTGGACCAACGATCTCTATGTCTCCACCCCGCACCGGGTGCTGGCGCCCTCGCGCGAGCGCTATTCCGTCGCCTTCTTCCTCGACCCCGATCCCGACGCGGTGATCGAAGCGCCCTCGGTCTGCGTCGCGCCCGGCGAAGCGCCCCGCCACGCGCCGATCACCGGGGCCGAGCATCTGTCCGAGCGTCTCAACGCCACCTACGCGCATCGCGCGAACTGAGAGGGAGGGGGCCCATGCGTCGCCTGCACTGGTCCGACTATTCCACGCTGGACTACGCCGATATCGATCCGGCCAGGACCATCGCGATCCTGCCCACCGCGGCCATCGAGCAGCACGGGCCGCATCTGCCGGTGGGCGTCGACACCGAGATCAACCTCGGCATGCTGCGCGAGGTCTGCGCGCGGGTTCCCGACGATCTCGACATCCGCATCCTGCCGGTGCAGGCGGTCGGCAAGTCCAACGAGCATCTGCACGCGCCGGGCACCCTGACCCTGACCGCGGAAACGGCTTTGGCGGCATGGGTGGAGATCGGTCTTTCGGTGGCCCGCGCCGGGGTCCGAAAACTGATCATCGTGAATTCGCATGGCGGCAACCTGGATCTTGTGTCGATCGTGACGCGGGAGCTGCGGGTGCGCGCCGGGATGCTGGCCGTGCGCTGCCAGTGGGGCGCCTTCGGCCATCCCGAGGGCATGCTGTCGGATCGTGAGAAGACCTACGGCATTCATGGCGGCGATTCCGAGACTTCGCTGATGCTGCATTTCCGGCCGGAACTGGTGCGGATGGATCGCGCGCAGGACTTCGCCTCCTCGGCCGAGGGAATGGGGGATTTCCGCTGGCTGCGTCCGACGGGGTCGGTCGCCTATGGCTGGATCGCCAAGGACCTGAACCCGGACGGGACGGTCGGCGACGCTTCGCGCGCCACGGCGGAGCGGGGGGCTGCGATCGCGGCGCATCAGGCGCAGGGCTTCATCGAGCTGCTGCGCGAGGTCGAGTCCGTCGACCTCGATCGCTTCGCCGCCTTCGCCGATCCCGCGCCCGGCGCCTGATGTTTTGCGCGCCCGGGGGCGGTCGATCCCGCGCCGGGCGACGGGGTCGTCAGGCCTCGGGCAACGGCAGGATGTGGGATCGGGCGTCTGCTTGACGGGGCGCCGGGCGGGCCGAACCCCGGCGACCCGCCTTCCCCCGCCGTGCGGGGCGGAGCGCAGCTCGCCCGCGCCGGCCTGCGGCCGTCGCCCCGCCGGACGTTGTCCGACGGACGGCCCGGCAGGCCGGGCCGGGGCGAGGGGGGCGCCAAGCGGACCCAAGGTCGCGCCAGCGGCGGCGTCGGGCGCCGGTTGATATGAAAACGCCCCGGGTCCGCAGGCAGCGGATCCGGGGCGGTCGGTCCGCGCCAGCGACGCGGATCGGAGCGGGCGGGGACTGGCGGGCTCCGGCGACCCGGCGCTCAGGCGGCGCGGTTTCGCGCGGCGGCTGCGGCCCGGAAGAAGCCGATCAATTCGGCCAGCGTATCGGACTGGGTGCGCAGCGCCTCGGCCGCCCGGGCGCTCTGCTCCGCCATGCTGGCGTTGCGCTGGGTGGTCTCGTCCATGTGCGACACCGCCTGGGTGATCTCCTGCATGCCCGTCGCCTGCTCGCGGCTGGCGCGCGCGATGTCGTCGATGGTCTCCGACATCGAGCTGATCGCCGACATCAGGCCGCCCAGCGCCTCGCCCGTGGCATGAACGTGGCGCACGCCGTCGGCGACCTTGGCGCCCGACGCCGCGATCAGTTCCTTGATGTCGCGCGCCGCTTCGGACGAACGCTGGGCCAGGGTGCGGACCTCGGAGGCCACCACCGCGAAGCCCTTGCCGGCTTCGCCCGCGCGGGCGGCCTCCACCGCCGCATTCAGGGCCAGCAGATTGGTCTGGAAGGCGATCGAGTCGATCACCGCGGTGATGTCGGAAATGCGCGAGGAGCTTTCCTCGATCTCCTTCATCGAGCTGACCGCGTCGCCGACCACCGACTGGCCGGCCTTGGCGCGGTCGCGCGCATCGGCCGCCATCAGGCTGGCCTGGCGGGCGCCGTCGGCATTGGTGGAGATCGTGGCCGAGATCTCCTCCACCGTCGCCGAAGTCTCCTCCAGCGCCGAGGCCTGGGCTTCGGTCCGGCCGGACAGGTCGCCGGCCCCGTTCGAGACCTCGTCGATATTGCCGCGCATGGCGCGCTCGGCCGTCTTGATCTCGGCCACCAGTTCGCCCAGCCGGTCCAGCGTGACGTTGACCGAGCGGGTGACGTCGGCGAAGCGGCCCTTGAATTCGGCGCGCGAGCGGCTGGTCAGGTCGCCGTCGGCCATCGCCTTCACCGGGGTCTCCACATCGGTCAGGAAGCGGTCGATGGTCTCGCAGATGCGGTTCACCTGGCGGGCGACCTGTTCGAGATTCTCGTCCGCGCCGCGGTTGGAGATGCGGCGGGAGAAGTCGCCCTCCGCGGCCCGGGCCGCGGTCTGGTCGATATCGGCCAGGATCGCCAGGTCCTCGGTCCGGTCCTGCCACTCCACCACGGTGCCGATGCGCTGGCCGGCATTCCCGAAGATCGGGCTGACCACCAGCTGCAGCCGCCGTTCGCCCAGCGAGATGTCGGTGGCGATCTTGTCGGTCATGTTCTTCAGCATGCCGGCCTGGTGCGCGCGGTTGCGGTGGAACATGTGGAAGTTGGTGCCGACCATGTTGTGCGAATCGAAGGTCGGGGCGAGCTTGCGGATGGCGTCGCCGGCCTGGTCCAGCGTCTTGACCAGCGAGGGGCTGACATAGGTGATCAGGTCGTCGTCGTCGGCGATCATCAGCTGGGCCGAAGCGGCGTCGATCGCCCGCTTGGTGCGGGCGGAGGCTTGGCTCTGCTCATGAATTTCGGCGAGCGAACGGGCGAGGGTTCCGATCTCGTCCATCCGGTCGAAGCCGGGGATCGGCGCCTCCTCTCCCGCGACCAGCTGGCGCACGGTGGTGGCGAGCTCGACCAGCGGTCGGGTCAGGATGCGCTGCATCGCCCACATGGCCGCGGCCCCCGCCGCCAGGGCGATGACGAGACCGAGCACGCCCAGACGCATGGTCGAGGCTTCCACTTCCTGCGCGATCACGTCGTCGGTCCAGCTGATCGCCACGACGCCGACGATGTCGTCGCCCTTGCCGAAGCGCACCGTGCGGACCTGAGTGAGGCCGTCGGTCGATGCGCCCGAGTCGGCGCCGCCCAGCGCCGCCGTCACCATCGAGGCGATCGCGGGATCCGCCGCCTTCGTCCCCACGGCGGCGATCGGCGCGCCGTCGGTCCCGTAAACCTGCGCGCCGCCGAACGCCTCGCCATTGGCTTCGGCCAGGTGGCTCATCGCCGCCTCGAGGATGTCGACCTTGCCGAACTTGACCGCGCCGCCCATTTCCCGCGCCGTCAGGTCGGCGAGTTGGGAGACTGAGCGCGAGAACACCTCGTTGGCCAGGCGGCTCGACGCCTGCATCGACAGGCCGGCGAACAGCGCGGTCATCAGCGCCGCGCCGAGCGCGAAGGCGAGCGCGATGCGGCGCCCAAGGCGCGGTCGCGCACCGAGGCGCTGCACTTTCGAGGCGGGGGCAGGGGTCATCGGTCGCTCCGAGGCACGAGGGGCGGCGCGGCGCGCAGCGCCGGGCCTGCGCATGTCCGGCGCGCGGCAGGGCGCACCGGACACCGGTCAGTTCAGCAGTTCGACATTGATTCCGAAGGTCACCGCCCCGATCGGCGCGCCGCCTTCGGGGTCCAGCACCGGCAGGCTCACCTGCGACTGGTAGGTCTGGGTGCTCTCATCGAGCTCCACGTCCGAGATGTGCACCGATCCCGCGCCGACGAGGAAAGTCTTCTGCCATTTGGCCTCGTCGCCCTGCCAGTAGTCGGAGGTCGGGTCGGAGACGGCGACGTTCAGGCCGACCTGATCCATGGCGAAGGTCTCGGTGATCAGCCCATCGGAGGCGTCGCGGGCGGCGACCAGCACCCTGGAGGCGGGGCTCGCCTTGACCTTGTCCACCAGCGGTTCGGCGCCCGAGCCGACCTGGGCGCGCCAGTCCTTGTCGAGCGCATCGATCTCGGCCTGAGTGGGGGCGCCTTCGGCGTTCCGCGCCTTGATCGCGGCGATCAGGATCGGGTCGGCTGCGATGGCGGCGAGCGGGCCTGCGGCCAGTTCGAGCAGGCTGGCTTCGTACTCGTTGGCCGCGGCGGACGAGACGAGCGACGCCAACGCCAGAAGGGTGACGGCGAACGGGGCTTTTCTCATGGCGGGGATCCTCGGCTGCGAATGACGGCGTGGCGCGGCGAGGAGAATCCTCCTCTCGCCCGGCGGACTTACCCTGCGTTTGGCTACCGTGGGGTTAATCCGCGCGCGAATTTTCGCAGCTCCCTCGCCTGCCCGCGGCGATTGGCGGCGGCCCTTCGCGCGCCCGCGGACCTCCCCGCCTCGCGCGCGAGGTTTCGCCCGGCCCCGCCCGGCGGTATAACGCCCGCGAGCTATCGCGGAGCGCGCGACGCAGGGCGCGCGCCCGTCATCGGGAAGAAAGCAACCAGGCGAGGAGACCAGCAATGGTGGTCAAGGTCGGCATCAACGGCTTCGGACGGATCGGGCGCAACGTGCTGCGCGCCATCGTGGAGAGCGGGCGGACCGATATCCGGGTCGTCGCGATCAACGATCTCGGGCCGGTGGAGACCAACGCCCACCTGCTGCGCTACGACAGCGTGCATGGCCGGTTCCCGGGCACCGTCACCGTCTCGGGCGACACCATCGACGTGGGCCAGGGCCCGATCAAGGTGACCTCCGAGCGCGATCCCAAGGCGCTGCCCTGGGGCGACGTCGACGTGGCGATGGAGTGCACCGGCATCTTCGCCGACAAGGAGAAGGCGTCCTTCCACCTCGCCAACGGCTCCAAGCGGGTGCTGGTCTCGGCCCCGGCCTCGGGCGCCGACAAGACCATCGTCTACGGGGTCAACCATGGCTCGCTGACCTCGGCCGACCTGGTGGTGTCCAACGCGTCCTGCACCACCAACTGCCTGTCGCCGGTGGCCTATGTGCTCGACCGCGCCGTGGGCATCGAGAAGGGCTTCATGACCACGATCCACTCGTACACGGGCGACCAGCCGACGCTGGACACCATGCACAAGGATCTCTACCGCGGCCGCGCCGCGGCGCTGTCGATGATCCCGACCTCCACCGGCGCCGCCAAGGCCGTGGGCCTGGTGCTGCCCGAGCTGAACGGCAAGCTGGACGGCGTGGCGATCCGCGTGCCGACCCCCAACGTCTCGGTGGTCGACCTGACCTTCATCGCCAAGAAGGCGACGACGGTCGAGGAGATCAACGCCGCGATCCGCGAAGCCGCCGACGGCGAGCTGAAGGGCATCCTCGGCTACACCGACGAGCCGCTGGTGTCGTCGGATTTCAACCATGACAGCCACTCCTCGGTGTTCCACATGGACCAGACCAAGGTGATGGACGGCACCATGGTGCGCATCCTGACCTGGTACGACAACGAGTGGGGCTTCTCCAACCGCATGTCCGACACCGCCGTGGCGCTCGCCGCGACGATCTGATCGC
>NZ_JBSRTQ010000035.1:0-31232 GCF_055129145.1 Albimonas sp.
ATGTCGATGGCGGCGCCTGCGCCCAAGGGGCCGAGTGCGCCGCCGTCTTCCTGGTTCGCCGCACCGCCTTCGGCCGCACCTGCCGCGCCCGCCCGCCCGTGCCGATGGTCCAGAACCATGGCGGGCGCGAGCATCCCGCCGAGCGTCGCGGCGTGATCAACCACCCGCGCGGCGCCGAATGGGACCGCGGCGCCGGCGCTTACGGCGTCGCGAGCGACGAGGACTGGACCCTGGTCCGCCTGGTCTTCGTGGTCCCCCTCGCCGCCCTCCCCGGGCGGGCCACCTACTTCTCCCGCCTCGACTACGACTGCGGCGGCGTCCCCCAGGCCACCCAGGAAAGCATCCGCCTGCCGTTCAAGATCCTCCCCGCCGCCTGACCCTTCCAACACCCCAGTCCAGAGGCCCGCCGCGGGCAACCGCGCGCGGTGAACCCGCATGCCCAGTCCCGCTCCCTGGCGCGGCGCCGGCCACCCGTTGTCCCCCGGCGCGATCGTGGACGCCGCCGCCGACATCGGCTGCGCGCCCGCCGCCCTGCGCGCCGTCATCGCCGTCGAAGCCCGCGGCCGCTGGTTCGAGCCCGAAGGTGAGCTCCCGCGCCGGCTGGAACCGCACCACCTCGCCGCGGAGCTCCGCGCCTCCCTCGGCTGGGCCGGCGGCTGGCGTGCGGCGCTGGCGCTGTCCTCGCCGGCCCGGCGAGCGTTGTTCGACCGGGCCGCCGCGCGCGATCTCGAGGCTGCGTGCCGGGCGACCAGCTGGGGCGGGCCCCAGATCATGGGCTTCAACGCGGGAACCGTCGGCTACGCCTCGACCGTCGCCATGGTCGAAGCCTTCGCCGACAGCGCCGACGCGCAGCTCGACGCGCTGGTCGCCTACCTTCGCGCCTCCGACCTTCTCGGCGCGCTGCGGGCGCAGGACTGGCGCGCGCTGGCGGCTGGCTACAACGGCCCGGGCAAGGTCGACACTTACGCGGCGAAGCTCGCCTCCGCCTACGCGCGCGAGGCCGGCGCCCCCTCGGCCGAGGTTCTGCGCCTGGGCGCCCGCGGCGCCTCCGTGGTCGAGCTGCAGCGCGCGCTCGGCATCCCCGACGACGGTTGGTTCGGTCCGGACACCCGGGCGGCGGTGCTGACTTTCCAAAAGGCCGAGCACCTGCCGGCCGACGGGATCGTTGGCGCCCGGACCTGGGCCGCGCTGCGCGAGGCTTCGATCCGGCCGCCCCCGTCGCCGGCGGCGCAGCCCGACCGAACGGATCAGCGGATCGCCCAGGCCCGGAAAATCGCCGCCGCCTTGGGCGTCTTCGGGGCCGCTCTGCGCGGCCTGACGGACGGGCTCGGCGACCCAGCGCAGGCTATCCTCGCCGGCGCCGCGGGCGTCGCCCTCGTGGTGCTTGCCGTGGCCTGGGTGATCGGACGCGCGCGGGCAGGGCGGCTCGCATGACCTGGCTCTCCAGCCTGCTCGCCACCCGCGCCGGCCGCTGGTTCGCAGTCGGCGCGGCGATCATCACGGCCCTGTTCGGCCTACGCGCGACCTGGCGCGGAGAGGGCCGGGCAGAGGCGGAACGCAAAGCCCAGGAGGATAACCATGCGCGCGCGATCGAGATCCACCAGCGCGCCGCGGAAGCTCGCGCTGATCACGGCCGCGATCCTGCTGACCAGCTGCGCCAGGCCGGGCGGCTCCGCGACTGAGGCCGCGATTTGCGCCGAACTGCGGGCGGCGCTGCCGACCTGGAGCCGCGCGGACACGGCCGAGACCCTCGCGAGCGGAGCGGAGTTCGTGCGGGTGTTCGGGGCGGTCTGCGGGGCGTGAGGGTGACGACAGCGCTGGACGGAAAGGGCCGTGCTCCGAGAGGGGCGCGGCCCTTTCTTATTCGGCCGGTTCCGGCCCTGAGTTGCCGTTCCGTCAAATCTAGCTCAACGTCCGTAACGTGACCCCCGTTCCTCATCCAGCCGGAACCGGAATCCGGGATTCCAGCTTCGAGCGGTCCAGTTTTCAGGGCTCAGAGCACAGGGCATGCGGGGAACAGACTGGGCCTTCCTAGCCGACACGCTGCCCCACCGATTCATCCCCGCGCATGCGGGGAACAGGGTGGCCGTCGACCCCGCCGCTCGTCGAGGTGCGGTTCATCCCCGCGCATGCGGGGAACAGATGCGAAGCCACCGGCGCCACGTTTCTAAGCTCGGTTCATCCCCGCGCATGCGGGGAACAGGATGTGTGGTGGCACACCGACTACAGCCTCGACGGTTCATCCCCGCGCATGCGGGGAACAGACTTTCCGACGATTTCAGTCATGCATTGTTCCCGGTTCATCCCCGCGCATGCGGGGAACAGGCATGGTCGCGGGCTGCCTCACGGGACGCAATCGGTTCATCCCCGCGCATGCGGGGAACAGGTCGGAATGGGTAGCCTTTCGGCCTCGCGTCCCGGTTCATCCCCGCGCATGCGGGGAACAGATAGCTCGCGCGCCCCGGCTGGGATCCTCGAGCGGTTCATCCCCGCGCATGCGGGGAACAGCTAGTCATCCGGTGAAACTTGTGCGCATGGGGCGGTTCATCCCCGCGCATGCGGGGAACAGGCGGAGCCGCGCGGACGCTGGCCGAGCTGACGCGGTTCATCCCCGCGCATGCGGGGAACAGAAAAAGTCGGCGAAGGTATCTCCAACCACCTCCGGTTCATCCCCGCGCATGCGGGGAACAGCGGCGTCCCCGGCTACTGGGAGGCGCCCGCCGCGGTTCATCCCCGCGCATGCGGGGAACAGCCCACTCTCCCGAATCCTCCGCTCGATGATCTCGGTTCATCCCCGCGCATGCGGGGAACAGTTCGACGCTGCGCACGGGCCTGCGCTGGTAGGCGGTTCATCCCCGCGCATGCGGGGAACAGGGCGCCCTGATCAACTACGGGCTCGTCGACCCCGGTTCATCCCCGCGCATGCGGGGAACAGAGCCTCATGCAGACCAGCGCGGCGGGCGTCGCCGGTTCATCCCCGCGCATGCGGGGAACAGGAGAACACGCGCACATCGTGCTGCGCGATCCACGGTTCATCCCCGCGCATGCGGGGAACAGATGTTCCTCGCCCTGGGCATTGCCGTGATGTTCGGTTCATCCCCGCGCATGCGGGGAACAGTTCGCCGGGCGCGAGGATGTGCTGCGCAAGCACGGTTCATCCCCGCGCATGCGGGGAACAGGCGAACAAGATCACCCAGGACATGAATCCGTTCGGTTCATCCCCGCGCATGCGGGGAACAGAGCTCGACCGCCGCCCGCCGCGCCTCTTCCTTCGGTTCATCCCCGCGCATGCGGGGAACAGGGCCCCGACCCCGTGTTAAGGAATTTCAACGACGGTTCATCCCCGCGCATGCGGGGAACAGCTCTGGCCGACGCCTCCAACACGTTCGCGACGCGGTTCATCCCCGCGCATGCGGGGAACAGGAATAGCGCGAGCCGTCCCGCACGGCCCAGCCCGGTTCATCCCCGCGCATGCGGGGAACAGTGACGAGCCTTTGGGAGCCCACGCCTGCCGAGCGGTTCATCCCCGCGCATGCGGGGAACAGAACTTCGGCATGGGCCTGAACCCTGACGAGACCGGTTCATCCCCGCGCATGCGGGGAACAGCCGCGCTGCCGGGGGGGAGACCGCATGACCTTCGGTTCATCCCCGCGCATGCGGGGAACAGGGCATCATGATCATCGGCGCCGGGGAATTGATCGGTTCATCCCCGCGCATGCGGGGAACAGTGGCTCGACCGCGACGAGCTGGCCGACGAGGTCGGTTCATCCCCGCGCATGCGGGGAACAGGCGAGCCCCCAGGTCAGACCGATGCGCCGCGACGGTTCATCCCCGCGCATGCGGGGAACAGGGCGCTGTCGGATGTGCGGCGGAGCGCGATCCCGGTTCATCCCCGCGCATGCGGGGAACAGGCGTCCACGCCCGAGACGGCGAGCCCGTAATCCGGTTCATCCCCGCGCATGCGGGGAACAGGATTTCCGCAACCCGCCCAGCGGTGTCCCGGGCGGTTCATCCCCGCGCATGCGGGGAACAGTGCGCCGACGACTGCCTGCGACATGCCACCCCCGGTTCATCCCCGCGCATGCGGGGAACAGGCCCCCGGAAACGCCGTGTTCGTCGTGCCGTCCGGTTCATCCCCGCGCATGCGAGGAACAGCCGTAGAGCCCGATGGCCCCGACCATAGGCGACGGTTCATCCCCGCGCATGCGGGGAACAGCGAGAGGTATTCGCCGTTGACCGACAGCTCGCCGGTTCATCCCCGCGCATGCGGGGAACAGAGGAGGTCCCGGAGCGGGTCGGTAACGTCTAGCGGTTCATCCCCGCGCATGCGGGGAACAGCAGCGCATCCCGCTCGGCGCGCAGGTTGGCGGCGGTTCATCCCCGCGCATGCGGGGAACAGCGAGAGATCGTCGCGGCCATCCACATCGGCGCCGGTTCATCCCCGCGCATGCGGGGAACAGGCCCCGCGCCGCGTAGCCCTGGGTGCGGATCACGGTTCATCCCCGCGCATGCGGGGAACAGTCGGCGCGCAGATTGGCGACCTCGATCGACAGCGGTTCATCCCCGCGCATGCGGGGAACAGCCGCCGGCGAGGAACGCCAGCGCGGAGACCGTCGGTTCATCCCCGCGCATGCGGGGAACAGTCTTCCTCGCACCACTCGACCTCGATCACCACCGGTTCATCCCCGCGCATGCGGGGAACAGGCGCATCTGAAGCTCGCGGTCGCTCGCCGCGTCGGTTCATCCCCGCGCATGCGGGGAACAGCGGACAAGGCCCCGAACCTCAGCCCCGAGGAGCGGTTCATCCCCGCGCATGCGGGGAACAGCGTAGGTGGCGAAGCGACTCAAGCTGGTGGAGCGGTTCATCCCCGCGCATGCGGGGAACAGGGCCGTCGCAAAGCTGGTTGCGTGGGCATTGGCGGTTCATCCCCGCGCATGCGGGGAACAGGGGCGCAAATTTCCGCGGCGCATAGCGCAGCACGGTTCATCCCCGCGCATGCGGGGAACAGCGGCATGTTGGCCGAGGCCGAGGTCATCCGGGCGGTTCATCCCCGCGCATGCGGGGAACAGTAGGCCAGCCGCTTCACCAGCCGCTCGACCGCCGGTTCATCCCCGCGCATGCGGGGAACAGTTCCCGCCGCCGATCAGGTGCTGTTTTCCAGCCGGTTCATCCCCGCGCATGCGGGGAACAGCGCCCTCAGAGTAGCATGGGCGTCATTCCTCGCGGTTCATCCCCGCGCATGCGGGGAACAGTACGTGCAAATCGGGGAATTCTTCTCAAACGACGGTTCATCCCCGCGCATGCGGGGAACAGTAGGTCCATCGAACCGCGCGAGACGGCCCGGCCGGTTCATCCCCGCGCATGCGGGGAACAGACATCGGTATACCATCCGGCATCCGTTGATGTCGGTTCATCCCCGCGCATGCGGGGAACAGCTTGGTGATCTCGGCCCGGGTCAGCCACCTGTCGGTTCATCCCCGCGCATGCGGGGAACAGTCCGTCGATCTCGGGGTCAACACTGCGGGCGACGGTTCATCCCCGCGCATGCGGGGAACAGAGACGTATGCCGCGACGAGGACATGCCAGCGCCGGTTCATCCCCGCGCATGCGGGGAACAGTAGGGGGGCGAGGAGACCACCATCTGAACCGACGGTTCATCCCCGCGCATGCGGGGAACAGGGGCACCCCGCCAGGATGCACGGCTCGATCAGCGGTTCATCCCCGCGCATGCGGGGAACAGGACACTGGAGGCCGTGGGCGTCACGCTGGCATTGGTTCATCCCCGCGCATGCGGGGAACAGCGCGACCAGCGAGTGGGTTCCGGAAATCGCTACGGTTCATCCCCGCGCATGCGGGGAACAGGGGTGCGACCGCCATTCCTCCAGATCCTCGTCCGGTTCATCCCCGCGCATGCGGGGAACAGGCGGGTCATCGGGACCCTCCAAGACCGATAGACGGTTCATCCCCGCGCATGCGGGGAACAGTCAGCCGGGACGCCGAGCGCGCGCTGCGCCTCCGGTTCATCCCCGCGCATGCGGGGAACAGCAGCTCCAGCACCACGCCGCGGGCGTTGAGCCCGGTTCATCCCCGCGCATGCGGGGAACAGGGTTCGCGCCTGGGCGATGTGGTCGCGCCCGTCGGTTCATCCCCGCGCATGCGGGGAACAGGGCTCAGCGACGTCGGGGTCGGGCAGCCTGCCCGGTTCATCCCCGCGCATGCGGGGAACAGTTCAACGGCGGGGCGGGCTTCTCGAACATCATCGGTTCATCCCCGCGCATGCGGGGAACAGGTTTTCCTCAAAATGCTGCCCTACATGGAGGCCGGTTCATCCCCGCGCATGCGGGGAACAGGTGGTGGCGCAGATCCAAGGCATGGTGGAGACCGGTTCATCCCCGCGCATGCGGGGAACAGCCGTCGGCGCAACGGATCGTGTAGCGTTCCGCCGGTTCATCCCCGCGCATGCGGGGAACAGACGAAGTCCGTCGCGCCATCGGCGATCGTGAACGGTTCATCCCCGCGCATGCGGGGAACAGACGGCAACGGCAACGGCAACGGCAACGGCAACGGTTCGTGGTTCATCCCCGCGCATGCGGGGAACAGTCCCCTACACCTATGTCGTTTCGTCTGAAGGGCGGTTCATCCCCGCGCATGCGGGGAACAGTTGCGCTCCGCGCTCCGCCGGATCGCGGGGGCCGGTTCATCCCCGCGCATGCGGGGAACAGGCGAAACCATAGACGACGCGCGGCGGGTTTGCCGGTTCATCCCCGCGCATGCGGGGAACAGAGCGGTCGCCACCAGAGGAGAGACCCCATGACCGGTTCATCCCCGCGCATGCGGGGAACAGCGCCGTCGCCTGCGACTGGGTCATGGCGCCGACGGTTCATCCCCGCGCATGCGGGGAACAGGCTGTCAGCCCGGGGATATCGGTGTAGAGTTGCGGTTCATCCCCGCGCATGCGGGGAACAGACGACGATGGCACGACGGACGGCGGCATCCAGCGGTTCATCCCCGCGCATGCGGGGAACAGGCGCACTGGTAGCTGGTCCCGCCGACCAGCGACGGTTCATCCCCGCGCATGCGGGGAACAGACCGGCAGCGGCTCGCCGAGCCGCTCCATCGCCGGTTCATCCCCGCGCATGCGGGGAACAGGCGGCGCAGCAGGCCGGCTACCAGGTCGGAGACGGTTCATCCCCGCGCATGCGGGGAACAGTCTTCCCAGAAGACACTGGTGTCGCGAGAGAATTCCCGAGTCAAACGACGCACCGATTTTTTGAGGAGGATCGGGGCCAGGAAAGGCCGCCAAAATCTTGGTCGGTTCAGCGCTTTTCCGGATGAAAGGTGACCAGCTTCAGGCCGTCAAACTCCGCAGCCGCACGCCGGTTTCGCCCGACCGTGTCGAAGTCGAAGCCCTGATCGGTTGAGGCGCGCCAAGCGATGACTGCGTCACCTTCACCTATGCCCGCGCAGACCTGATCCCAGATCATCTCCCGCGTCCTCGCCGAATAATCGCCCACATAAACGCCGGCTCGGATCTCAAGCAGCCATGCGGCGAGACGGCCGCGCAGACGGGGGGGAGCATTCACCACCACCACGACCAGCATGCGGATCAGCCCCTGTGACCATCGTCGCCCGACGGCGGTTCATCTTCGAACGCCGGTCCCAGCGCCTCGGGCGCCGCGCCGGGACGAGGCAGTCCGCCGGCCATCAGGACCTCCTCGATGCGCGGGATGATCTTTGAAAGCAGCCCCGACTTGCGGAAGGCGTCGCGGCAGGCGAGACGCACGGCTCGGTCGGGAGACATATCGAGCTTGCCTCGCGCATGCTGGCCCGCGATGCGGAAGGCTTCCGGCACGACGGTGTCGAGCTTGTAGAGGTCGGCGATGTCATAGACGAACGACAAAGGTTTTCCGGTGTGAAGAAAGCCGATGGCCGGCGCATAGCCCGCCGCCAGAACCGCCGCCTCGGTCAGCCCATGCAGGCAGGCGGTGGCCGCGGAGAGGCAACGGTTCGGAACGTCGCCCGCCTCCCAGTCCGTCACGTCGTAGCTGCGTCGCTTCCATTTCACGCCATGAGCTTCGGCCAGCAGCTGGTAGGTCTTGCGAACCCGCACGCCCTCGATCCCACGCAACTGGTCGATCGACCGGCGTTCCGGCGCCTCTTCTGCGAACCTCAGGGCATACATCCGTCGCACGATGCGAAGCCGCGCCCCATCGTCCAGCGCAAGCGCGGCCTGCCAGAGCAACCGGTCGGCCCGCGCGCCGCCCGGCTGCCCGGCGGAGTAGAGCCGAACGCCAGCTTCGCCCACCCAGGTGATCAGCGTTCCGGTCCGAGCCGCCAGCGCAACCGCCGCATGCGAGATGCGGGCGCCAGGCTCGAGCATCAGTCCGGCGAGACCGCCGACCGGGATGTGGGTCCGTGAGCCGTCTGCCGCGACCGCCACGAAGGCGCCGTCCAGCACGTCGAGCTGCGCACGCTCGATGAACACCAAGGAGGCGCGGTCCTTGAGAGGGATGGGGCGAGGCGGCGGAAGGCCCGGAAGGGTCATCGCGCCCGTCGGATCATCATCATGCCGCATCCGAACGCTTTGGCCCGCCCGAAGCCCTGCGCGAGCCTGGCGAGCAGTGCGTCCGGTTCTGTAACGACGAGCCGCCCCGTCAGATCCAGCACTCCGAACTGCGGCTGCCCTTTGCGCGGGCCCTGGTGGGATGGGAGCGCCTGCACCGAATAGTCCATGACCGACATGGTCTCGACCGTGAAACCCGAGCGCAGACCTTGTCCTTCCATCCACTCGCGGCCGGCTTCTCCAGCAACGCGCATGCGCGCCTCGCCGCGCGCCTCGCCCTGCGGCAGATTCCTAAGAGCGTTCATAACCACGTCATCATGAGCCTTCTTCTCACGCTCGCCCCGCGTGACTTTCCGTGTCCTCGTCGCATTCACGCGAAGCACGAATTCCAGGTGATCGCCGACGGAAAGCGCGGGGGCGAAGGATTTGGTCTCGGGCGGCTCGAAGAAGGGCGATGTCTCCGGCGGACGCTCCGACAGCACGTGGAACAGGCCGTCGCCCTCGGCCCGCCAAAGGAAATCGCGGCGTTGCGCCGGGTCCCCGGCGAATGCGCTCCAGATCAGACGGTGGTGAGCGTCGGTGGCGCGCCCCCGCTCATCAGGATCGATCAGCGCTTTCAGCGCTTCGACAGATGGCGCGCGAGATAACTTCATGCGGGAGAGCCAGAGCGTCATGCATTCCCTCCCAGATGCAGCACGTGAACTTCGCGCGAGGTGAAATGCCAGGCGCCGCGATCCAGAGGCACGTCGTTGCGTCGTTCTCGGGCGTCGCCGCCCAGGTCGACGTCCGAGTAGATCACGCGGGCGGACGGCACTGGCCGGAAGCCGGGCCACTGCGCGTGCGAGAGCGCCTCGACCGGCCCGCCCGCCACTACGATGCGAGGTGCAGGCGGCGCCGCCAAAGGGCAGGATTTCCGCCCCAGATAGAGCGTGAACACCGGACGACGCAGCGCGGCCTCCAGCGGCCCGAGCGGCGCATCCCAGATCGCCACGGAATAGGCGACGCCCATGCGATAGTCCCGAAGGGTGATCGTGGTGTTGGTCTTGAGCCCGGCGCGCCGGAGGGCTTCCCGGCGGCTGTCTGGCCGTTTCACGGCAGCCGAAGGCACGGTCTGAACCGTATGGTAGTCGCGCAGGGGCTCGCCTTCATCATGCACGGCAAGCGCCATTTTCAGACCTGCGAGCTCTGATTGGCCCGCGGCGTCATCCCGGCGAACGCCAAGGGCCGCGCCCAGAAGTCCGAGGATTGCGGATCGTCCTGGCCATGAAAGAGTGCCGCGCCGTTCGTGACCCGCCAGATCCCCATTCGAAGCGAGAGTCGCGACGAGCGTGAAAACCAGATGATCAGGCATGCGCCCGGCCTACCGAAGCGGCCGCGAATGCGACGATTTCGGCCAGCGTGCCGTCGCCCTTCTCCACATCCATGACCTTCTGGTCGTCGCAGGCCGCGCCATAGGCCGCGTCGATCTTCGCGCTCATTTCTTCCAGCGCCTCGACCGATCGCGAGAGAAGCGCATCACCGCGCACGGGCGTGAAGAAAGCTCCGGTAAGATCGCGGGGCGCCTCTCCCCCGACCTCGGCTCGGATGTAGCCGGCTCGGGGATGGTGGGCATGGCTGTTCTGCATGCCGCTCGGCGTGGCGGTGGCGAGCGCCCGCACCAAGGCCTCCGCGCCCCTCTGCGCCAGCGCGATGTCGCCGCCGAGGTTCTCCACCAGCAGGTCGCAGTTCATGCAGGCGTAGAGGTAGTAGACCCCCGAGCCGAACGCATGCTCTCCAAGATGCGCGCCCCCGGCATCTTCCGCCCGGGTCTTGAGGTCGTCGACGGCGGTGAAAAAGTCATCCTCGGCCTGCGCCCGGTGCGTGGTGATGGCGTGAGAGACTTGCACGGCGGCGTCGCGGTTGTAGTCGGGATTATCCGCCAGCATGCGGCCGAACATCGCGAGGTCGACGGCCCCATCGGCGGTGCGCAGGATGATCTTCGCAAGGTCCTTTTCTTTCGGCAGATCCTCTCCGGCCAGCGCCTTGTCGGCGAGATCGAGCGCGGCCTTCCTCTCGTCGGGGGAGATGAAGGCGAGGGTGTTGCCCTGCACCCATTCCGGGCGCGCCTTGTCCTGCGTCTCGAAGCTCTTGCCGAACGCAGCCGCGACCTTGATCGCGATGTCGCGGGCCTCTTCCGGCGCCGCGCCCTGGGTTTGGAGATGCTCGCGGATGACGTTGCCCATCAGCTTGGTTCGGTCGGCGACAGCCCCCTCCAGTCCCTTGCGGAATGCGTCGGACATCCGGACGGCCCGCTTGATCGACTGACTGGACAGTCGCAGGCGGGGAGCGCCCCCCACCGTGGCCTGCTTGGGGCGGCCCTGATCGTCACGGTTGGGGTTCGAGGGCGGATAGGCGGTCAGCATATGCAGCTGCAGAAATGTGGTCATGCCGCGGACTCCTCGGGGCTGTTCGCGGGCGCCGTCGCGCGCGCCGCGTTGAAATAGTCGAAGCACCAATCGATGCGGGTCTGTTCGCCGTAGTCGGGGTGATCCCAGTTGAGGATATCCTTGCCGAGCCGCGCGACATCGCAGCTGTCTCCTGCCAACGGGAGCGCTCGGCGCAATGCGGTTCCAAGGTCTTCGGCCGGAGTCCTCATCAGACGCTGAAATCGCAGCATCGACATTCTGCGCGGGGCGTCGGGCCCGTCGCGTCGTCCGAGCTGAGCGGCGAGCCGTCGTCCCTGATGAGTTTCCACCCGCGCCAGGACCTGGCAAAGCGTCGCCAGAGCGACGGGTTGCGCACGAAGCCAGGGTAGCGGGCCGGTGAGCTTGAACACGGCCTCTTCCGCGAGCGTCTCCTCGGGGCCGGATGAGCGACGCAGCCTGGCGCGCAGCGCGCGTGCGGCCGAGGTGTCTTCCGTTGGGCGAATATGCGTCCGCCACCACTTGAGGATTTCGGGCCCGGTTTCAGTCATTCGGTGGGCTCCTTCTGTTTCTGCTGTGGAAGCGGAAGGCTGAGGCTGTTGAAGGCGGTCTTGCCGAGCTTCCGGTATCCGGCGAAATCCGCGACAAGGCCGTTTCGCGCCGCCAAAACTCGTTCGACCCGCTCGCTCGCCAGGGTGTCCAGGCCAGGCAGCGCCGCAGCGTCGAAGATCGCCAGCGCGGCCTTTCGCATGTCATTGAGCCAGCCCCGCGAGACGTTCTCTCCCGGAAGTTCGGCGACGCGCATCTCGAAGGCGCGTTGGGTGCGTAGAAAGAATTCCTCACGCAGCGCGTCCAGCGCCGTGCCTTCGGCGACCACGACTTTCAGCGCCATTCGCAATGCGCCGCCGAGCGCTTCCGCAGCCTCGACCATGCCGCGTAGGCGGCGCAAGTCCGGCTCGGGCAAGTTGAGATAGGGCTGGCGCGACAGCACGAAGTCGCGGGGCTTCATGTTGTCCATCGACCAGCCGGCGACGACCACGCTGGCGCCGGCTGTCGAGCGCACGCGGTTCGCATAGTCGCGCACGGCCCGCGCCCTGCGCTTCAGATCGTCGTCCGGTGCGTCGGCGACCACGCCCAGCCAGTTGCGATAGCCGAATGCGCCTGCCCGTGGATGCGCTGGGAAGAGCTCGGCGCCGGCCTTCTGGCGGTAGTAAGGGGTCAGCGGATGCTCCCACCCTCCGTAGTTGACGCCGTAGGGGCGCTGGATGACGCCCGTCACGTCGTCGCCGTCGAAGACCAGCCGCAGGCGCCGAGGCATGCCGAAGAAGCACTCCGCGACAAGAAACTCGCTCTGCGGCGGATAGTGCACGTCGCCTTGTTCCGACGTTCGGGTCGGGCGCATCCAGGGCAGCGCCTCAAGGCGACCAGGCCGTCCCAACGGAACGTTCGCCCAGACCAGCGGCCAAAGGCTTTCGGTTGCCGGCTGAACCAGCGTGACCATCGGCCCACCGCCGCGCATCGATGTGCGGTTCCCGGCGCCACCCGACGGCGCGTGCGCCTGCAACGTGTATAGCGCCATCGCCGCCATCGCGGGGTCAAGGCGGGGGTAGCGGGCGCGATGGACCATCAGGTCGGCATTGTTCTTCGCCGTGTTTCCGCCCGCGGAATCGATGAACAGCATGTCCGGCGGGTTGGGCTCGCCGACGATCGGTTCGAGATCCTGCAGGAAGCGCGGGCCGTCGCCGCCAAGTTCGAAGGCGGGCGCAAGAGGGGCGAAGCGTTCCTGCAAGCGGTCCGGGTCGGCCTTGCGATCCTCCCAGTCCTCGACCTCCTCGACCGGATCGGCGAGGTGAACGAGGCCGATCAGCAGTTCGAGACAGGCGATATTGAGATCCGCCCGAGGCCAGTCGGGCCAGAGAACATCGGGATCGGCGATCTGATCGGGGCGAATGAACCGGCGTCCGCTATGCGCAAGAACCGGGATCCAAGAGTCCGAGATAAGGTTAAGCGGCACGATTTTCCCACCATAAAAACATGGGCTGTCTGCGCCGATAATCGGCGCAGACCTTGATTTGAATCGGCGATTCCAATAGAAAAATCAGGTCCGATCCGAGGGGTTCAGAGGTATCGTAAGCACTTGCCAACCTCTCTGTTTCTGGCCGTTGCCGCGGCTAGGGAATATTCGGCCTTCCAAGCCTCGGGGGAAACCCCGAGGCTTTTTACATTCCGCTGATTCGATGCGTTGGTCAAGTATGGAGGCAAAGCATCTATCAACTTAAAGATCCCCGCGAAGCGGGGAACACCACTGAAACCCTTGGCGGCAAAGCCTCCATCAACGGGTCATCCCAAACCTGTCAGGATGAGAAGATTAGACCTAAGCTGCTGTCATAGCGCAACCCTTCGCATATCGCGCCATCTTCGCCGAGTGGACAGACCGTCACCGTCGAGCGCTTCCAGTCGGGCCAGCTTTCGATCAGCGCGCCTATGGCCGGCTGGTTCTGATCCGGCAGCGGCAGGTGGCAAAGCCGCCGCATCGAGGCTGAAACTTCGCTCAGCATTTCAGCATCAGCCATGGTTTCGGCAATGGCGGCGGGGCGAAGGACACCTTTGCTCCACCGCGCGAGCATGAGCTTGCGTGTGGGTTGCCCTAGCCGCGTGGGATACTCCCGGTCGTCAACCGCTCCGCCGCCGTCGCGATAGCCGGCTTCGATCCGGATGACGTTCTGGCGTGCATGGTTTCGCCGTGCGAGCCAATCACCCTCCGCCTCTCGGTCGGCCATCTCGAGGGTCTCCGGCGCGTCCGCCGCGCCAGAGCCGTGCACCGCTTCGATCAGTGCGCGCAGGCCTGAAGGCATTTCGATAACGCCCCTGTCGAACAGCTCGCGTGCCGTGCGCCACTGTTCGGCCAATGGATAGACGAATGCTCCCCGATCGAGGGTATCCCGGAGCCAGCGATCCGAACGGACGACTGTCGGATCGGGAGACAGGACGTGAAGCACAGGTTCCATGACGGCGCGGGATGAGGCTGGCCGCAGCTCCATGTGCCGCCATAGGCGACCAGCGCGCTGAATCAGCGAGGCCATGGGCGCGAGATCCGACACCATCACGTCGAAGTCGAGGTCAAGCGAGCTCTCGAGCACCTGTGTCCCGACAAGCACCCGCCCCGAGCGGTCAGCGCCGCTCCGACCGAAGCGCGCTAACATGTCGGACTCGATCCGTTTCCGGTCGACCAGGGCGAAGCGGGCGTGGAGAAGATCTGCGGGGACGCCCCGAGCGCGAAGAGCTTCCACCGCAGATATCGCGTCATCGACCGCGTTTCGCACCCAGACGCAAGCGGCGCCGCCTCCAGCCTTGCTCGCCAGCAAATCGATGACCGCGTCCTGATCGCTCAGTCGCTCCACTCGAACGGGGCCTTTCGCGGAGGTCGCGCTTGGAAGCGATCGTTCGTTCGCCCCACCGACAACGGTGAGAGATGGATAGGCGGTGGCCAGATCCTCGACGTGAACGCGCCCCGCGCCCTCCTCGAAGGCTCGAGCCAATCGTTCACGAAGTTCGAGCGGAAGGGTGGCGGAGAGAAGGATCGCGGATCCTCCCTGAACCGCGTGCAGACGAAGCAATTGCAGCAGTTGCTCGGCCATGTAGGGATCGCCGAGCTCATGCACCTCGTCGACGATCAGGATCTTGGAAGACAGTCCCCAGTGGCGGAGCGTGGCGAATTTCGTCGGAAGGACCGATAGCAACGCCTGGTCGATGGTGCCGATGCCGATATCTGCGAGCAGCGCGCGTCGGCGATCGTCTGCGAGCCATGGCCCGCAGACCGGAGACTCGGAGCCGGGCGCGGTGTTCCGAACCTCTCTGAAGTCTTCGGAAAGCGCCGATCGTCCATGCGCCAGCGTGAGAGACGGCGGCGATGCGAACAGCCCATGGGCGAAATCCCGGGCGCGCCCGAACATCGCATCCGCCGTCGCCATGGTCGGCAACGCCACGAAGAGGCCCCGCCCTTTTCCGGCCTGCATCATTCTCTGGGCAAGCAGGAACGCGGCTTCGGTTTTGCCCGCGCCGGTCTCGTCCTCGATGATCGCCAGCATCTGGCGATCCCTCAATGGGATGCGCGCCGCGGCCTCCTGCATCGGCCGGAGCCGAAAGTCGAACATTCTTCGGTTGGAGAGGGCTGGGGGGGCGAGGCCGGCCGCGGCAAGGGCGCCCGGCGCCCTTTCGCGAGCCGAGGCGAGATAGGCCTCGATCGACAGCTCCGCGGCGCAAGGTGCGAACCATTCGGTATTGGAGCCGATCCAGTCGGCCACTGTGGTCAGTCCTGCGAGCCACCAGCTCAACGTACTCGCCTGTTTCTTGCGCATCGTTCCCAGACGAGCTTCCGGCCACAGATCGAGACAACACTCTACGAAGGCAAGCGCGTCTGCCAGCGCCTCCGGCCCTGCGACCTCGACCATCCTGGTTAGTGCGTCTTCATTGGCCGTCGGCGGGCCTCCGTGATGTCCCGATATCGCGGCGACGAGCACGCGAAGCGCCCGCCAATCGCCATCGAGTCGCTCTATCAACCGATTTTCAATGTCCGGGTAACGCAGGAGGGCTTCGGTCACTTCCCAATGGCGCCAGGGTTGTTTTGCGCCGGTCAGAAGCATGGCCTTGAACGGAAGCCCGATTTTGCCGAGGTCGTGCAGGGCGATCATCAAGGTCAGCAGCTGAGCGTTCGGATTCCCGCGCAGCAAATGCTCAGCCACGCTGGCGACATCAAGCATGTGATAAATAGCGGGGTGGGCGGGCCCTCCATCGGCTGCAGGGCTTTTGCCTGGCCATCTGCAGATTGCCGATAACTCCATATCCGGACGATCCTTTGGCAGCGTCTCAAATCCGGGTATCTTTATCATCTAACTCGGCCGCTTGGCACGTTTTCCCGCACCATTGCCGATCCCTACGATCTCGAGCAGATCTACGACAGCGTCCCTTCCCGCCCATAATGCAACGACGAAACTTTTAAGCGTTTATGCATCGTCAACTACCTTGCCCCCGCGAACGCACCCGATTTTGGTTTAGGCTGTTCTCCGGATGATCCGAGCCCGTAACTTGGATCAACCGCAGCGAACTCCCGCTTCTCCCGGCTGAGGCGTCGCCCATTCCCAACACAACGTTTCCTCGCTCTTGTTTTTTCTGGGGGGCATTGGTGGTGAGTTTTGCGAAGGCAAACTCTCCCCTCCCAAGACTGTTTTGGCTTGTTGAGAGCGAGCTCCGTGGCTCGATCTTGCCGACTGAAGCGGCAGAAATTAGATAGGATGCTGCCTTCCGAAACGTCTGCTAAGTCATTGGTGAGTATAGCTAGTAACAAGGCGGGCCTATTCGGAAATCGGATTGAAGCCATGGGATTTTTCCCAACCTACGAATCTGGGGGCTCAGAAATCCAGCGCCATCCTGCCCAACGATCGCCGGTCGCGCGGATGTGCGTGTAGCGCTGCAGGCTTTGCCAGCTCCTGTGCCCCGACACGCTCGCGGCCTGGGGGATCGTCCGGCCCATCTCGAACAGCCGGCTGATGCCTTCGTGGCGAAGATCGTGGAAATGGAGATCCTCGATCTCCAGCAGCTTGCAGGCGCGCGTGAAGGCGGCGCCGACGGCGTCGGTGGAGTAGGGGAAGATCCGGGGCTCGTCTGGCCGGTGCGGCTGGGCCTCGGCGATGCGCAGCGCCTCCGGGGGGAGCTCGCACCAGGTGTCGTTGCCGGCTTTCTCGCCGGGGTGCTTCATGTCCCGCACCAGCACGCGCGCGTGCTCCGGCTCGAGGTCGGCCCAGCGGATCGTCACGATCTCGGATTGCCGGCGGGTCGAGAACAGGGCGAAGGCGACGACCTGGTGCATCGGCAGGCTTCGGCCCCGGCGCCTGCGATCCTCGAAATGGGTCATCAGGCGGTCGAGCTCGTCGCGGGTCGGGCGCCGGTCGCGGGACCGGCTCTTCGCGGCGAAGCCCAGCCGCTTGCAGACCACCATCGCGTCGCGCATCGCCTCTTGGTCTAGGGGCAGGCCCCAGGCGGGGCGGGCGACGGCGAAGACGGCCGAGAGATGCGAGAGGTAGTTGCCGACCGTGGCGGCGCCGCGCCCCTCGCTCAGGCTGCGGGCGAAGGCGACGATGTCCTCGCTGGTCACGTCCTCGCAGGCGCTCTCGGCCAGGCTGAAGCCTTTGATGGATCGGAGCACCTGCGCCTTGGTGCGGCCGATCTCGCGCTGGTTCTCGGCCACGTAACGGTCGATCGCGTCGGCGACCGTCTTGCCCTTGATCCGGGCGGACTTGAGGCCGCCGGGCGTGCGGAGCTCTTTCTCGCGCTTCTCCATCCAGGCCTTCGCCGTGACGCGCCTGGCGAAGGACCGGGACTCCTGGTGGACGATTCGGCCCTTGTCCTTTAGGAGGATCTGCGCGCGGAACGAGGCGGTCCCGTCCGCCTTTCTGCGCTCTACGATGGTTCCCACGTCGGTAGTCCTGATGCCGGTTTCGGTAGTCCTCTGGACGCTAGGAAATCCGGGAACCACTGGCAACGTTGAAAAACCACGGAAAATCTCAGAGGCGCAGCGCGAGGGAAAATGGTGAACATGGAGCGTAAGCCATTGATCGGAAACGCACGTCGCCTTTCCGTCGCGCCGATGATGGACTGGACCGACCGGCATTGCCGCGTGCTGCACCGGCTGCTGTCGCGCCGGGCGCTGCTTTACACCGAAATGGTGGTCGGCGCGGCCATCGTGCGGGGCGACGCGGACCGGCTGCTCGCCTTCGCGCCGGAGCGCGAGGGCGTGGTGGCGCTGCAGCTCGGCGGCTCGGATCCCGCGGTGCTGGCCGAGGCGGTGCGGATCGCCTGCGCCTGGCCCTATGCGGAGATCAACCTCAATGTCGGCTGCCCCTCGGACAAGGTGCAGACCGGGGCCTTCGGGGCCTGCCTGATGCGCGATCCCGGGTTGGTGGCCGCGTGCGTGGCGGCGATGGCGGCGGCGAGCCGGGCGGAGGGCGGGCCGGAGATCACGGTGAAATGCCGGCTCGGGGTGGATGACCAGGTGGCGGAGGAGGTGCTGCCGGACTTCATCGACCGGGTGGCGGATGCCGGCGTGCGCCATTTCGCGATCCATGCCCGCAAGGCGTGGCTGCAGGGGCTGAGCCCGAAGGAGAACCGCGATATCCCGCCGCTCGACTACGATCTGGCGGTGGCGCAGAAGGCGCGGCGGCCGGAGCTGGAGATCGTGGTCAATGGCGGGATCGCCTCGCTCGACGCGGCGGAGGGGTTCCTGGCGCAGGGCGTCGACGGGGTGATGATCGGGCGGGCGGCCTGGCATGATCCGGGCGCGGTGCTGGCGGCGGCGGATCGGCGGATTTTCGGCGAGCCCGGGCCGGATGCGACGCCGGATGCGGCGGCGCGGGCGATGATCGACTATGCAGAAGCCGAGCTGGCGCGGGGCGAGCGGCTGCACCGGGTGCTGCGCCCGATGCTGGGGCTCTTCGCCGGGCGCAAGGGCGCGCGGCGGTGGCGGCAGGTGCTGTCCTCGGCCTCGACGCGGCCCGGTGCGGGGCCTGAGCTGATCGAAGAGGCGCTCGCCGCCGTCGCGCCCGCCGAAGCGGCCTGAAGGCCGGGAGGGCGACCTCGCCCCTCGCCTTCGGCGCGGAGCATCGCCCCCCCGCCCAGCCTTCGTCGGGGAAATCTCCGCCGTGGTCGCGGGAGACGGTCCCGCAGGCGCCCCCGGTCCCACGCCGCGCGGGCGCTTCGGCGCGGCCGGCGCACCGGTCGTCGCGCGGCTCCCCCGCCGTCAGCGGTCCCGGCGGCGGGAGGGGCGGTTGGCGGGGTCGCGCAGGCGCGGGGCGCGGGCGGGGAGGTCGGCCATGATCTCGCGCCGGGTTTCCGGCGAGAGCCGCGACCAGGTCGCGATCTCGTCGCCGGTGCGCAGGCAGCCGATGCAGATCCGCGCGCCCGGGTGGATCTGGCAGACCTTGGTGCATGGGCTCTCGATCTCGTCGCGCCGCCAGAGGTCGTCGGTCATCGCGCCTCCTCCCGCGCGGCCGCGGCCCGGATCGAGGCCAGGCGGTCCAGCGCGCCCTGCAGGATGTAGGCGGCGGCGACGTGGTCGATCACCTCGGCGCGGCGCTTGCGCGAGGCGTCGGCCTCCAGCAGCGCGCGTTCGGCGGCCACCGTCGACAGGCGCTCGTCCCAGAGCAGGATGGGTTCCGGTCGCAGGCGGGCGAAATTGCGGGCGAAGGCGCGGGTCGACTGACAGCGCGGGCCCTCGTCGCCGATCATGTTGACCGGAAGGCCAAGCACCCAGCCCGCCACGCTCCGTCCGGCCAGCATCTCCACCAGCTTCGCCACATCCGCCCCGAATTTCTTGCGGCGCACGGTGGAGAGCGGCGAGGCGATGTGAAACCCGCCATCCGACACCGCCACCCCGATGGTGCGGTCGCCGAGGTCGAGGCCGATCAGCTGGCCGCCGGGGGCGAGGGCCGCGGCGAACGCAACCGCCTGCGGCGCTTCGAGGATCGGCGCGTAGACGGGTGCGGGCGCGTCGCTCACTCCATCGCCTCCTTCACGCCGGCGTCGACGGCGGCGCCGCGCAGGCGGTTCAGCGCGTCGGGCGCGTCGGCGAAGACCTGCTCGGCGTCTTTCCAGATGCGGGCCGCGTCCTCGGGTTTGCCGAGCACGCCATAGGCCGAGATCAGGCGGGCCCAGTCGGCGGGGGGGCCGCCCGCCTCGGCGAGGCGGCCTTCGAGGCGGGCGACCATGTCTTCGATCATCGCGGCGCGGTCTTCGGGGGACATGTCCTGCGCGGCCTGCATCTGTTCGGCATCGGGACCCGGGGGGGCGGAGGCGACGGGGCCGCCGGCCGGCATGTCGCCCGCCGCGATCGCGGCGCGTTCCAGCCCGCCGATCTGGGCGCGGATCGGTTCGATCCACGGGGCGTCTTCGGGCCCCTCGTTCAGCAGCGCCTGCCAGAAGCGCAGCGCCAGCCCGTAGCGCCCGGTCTGGGCGAGCGCCAGGCCCGCATAGTAGCGCGCGATAGGCTGGCTCGGCTCGGCCTGCAGGGTCAGGCCCAGCTGCCGCTCCGCCTCCGGCGAGACGTAGCCGCCGGCGGACAGGATCATGGTTTCGGCCAGAGCGGCGCGGTCGGCGGGGGCGACGGCGTCGCCCTGCAGGTCCACCGCCTCGCGCATCGCGGCCTGGGCGCCCATGGGATCCTCCAGCCGCAGCAGGCTGTCGGCGAGCAGCCGGCGGCCGCGCACGTCGTCGGGGCGGTCGGCGAGGACGCCGCGCAGGCGGGCGACGAGCTCGCGCAGGCGGATGGTTTCGGGGTCTTCGGGCGCGGCGTCGGGGGCGGGCGCGGCGGCGGCGAGGCGGCCGGCCTCCAGCTGTTCTGCCTCCAGCTGGGACGGACGCGGCGGCTCGGCGGCGCGGATCTCGGCCATGCGCTGGGCGAGCGGGCGGTCGGGCAGGTCCGGCGAGCCGATCATCGCATAGGCCCCGAAGCCCCCCGCCACCAGCAGCGTCACCAGCCCGGCGGCGAGCGCCTTCGACGCGCCGGCGGGGGCGGGGACCGCGGGATCGGCGCGCTCGGCCTCCGCCGCGGCGGCGAGCAGCCGGCGCGAGATCTCGGCCCGCGCGCCCGCGGCCTCCGCCTCGGGCAGCACGCCGCGGGCGACGTCGCGCTCCACCGCGCGCAGCTGGTCGCGGAACACCTGGACGTCATGCGCGGCGCGCGGGGCGGCGGCGGCGCGTCCGCCCAACAGCGGACGGGCGAGCCATGCGCCGCAGATCAGCGCGAGCAGCAGGGCGGCGAGCCAGAAGGCCATGCGTGACGGGCTCCGAAAGGGCGGGCAAACCGCGGAAACTCAGCCAAGGACTTAACCCCGGGGAGGGCGCGCGTCCACCGACGGGGCCGTGAGGCGGCTGGCCGCGGCGGGGTTACGCGGGGGCGGTCACGCTGAACGCCGGCCCGCCCGCCCAGGTCAGCCGCCAGCGGGCGCCGGGGCGGACGTTCTGCACGATCTGCGGTTCGAACGCGACGAGGCAGGTCCCGCCCGCGCGCCGGACCGAGGGGTAGATCAGCGCGGCGAACCCCGCGTCGCGCAGCGCGCGGGCAAGGGCCTGGCCGGCGGGGTAGCCGAGTCCGGGGTCCGGGTGCAGACACGGCGCGCCAGCCGCGCCCCGCAGATCCGGGAAATCGCCGATGAAGTCGGCGAGATAGGCGTGATAGTCGGCTTCGTCCTCGTAGACGCCGACGAAACCCAGTTCACGGGTGCGGTGGAAGGCCACCTCCTCGATCGCGGTGAGGTCGTCGAAGGCGCAGTACCAGGCCCCCCGGTCGCCGGGGTTGAAGCGGTTGCCGCCCTTGCGGGTATAGGCGAAGGCGGCGTTCACATAGGTGTGCCCCCAGGCCCCGAGCTGATCGCGACGGGCGCGAAACGCCATCTCGCGCGGGTCGAGATCGGGCAGGCCGCGGCGTTCGGCCAGCAGGCGGCCGGAGGTCAGGCCCTCCAGCTGCGCCAGCAGCTCGGCTTCTGCGTCGGTGCCGACCAGGGCGCGCAGCACCGGCGGCTTGAAATGGGCCGAGGGGATCAGGCGCACCGCGGCGCGGAGCGCGAGGGGGGAGACGGGGGGCAGGTCGGGCGCCGCCGGTTCCAGCTCGGGGGCGCTCATGCCCCGCCGCGCAGGGCGTCGACATAACCGCGCACCTCCAGGATCACGGGCAGACCGCCGGCGCGCATGGCGGCGAGCGGGGTCTCGCCCCCGAACAGCGGCCCGTCATTGGCCAGCTTCACCCAGCGGTCCGCCAGCGGGTCCGAGAAATAGAGGTGCAGCGCCTTGTAGAGCCCGACCAGTCCGCTGAGCCGCAGCCGCTGATCCTGCCCCAGCCGCCCGCCGCGTCCGAGCTTCATCCGCGCCCAGGTGCGCGGCGCCGCGTCGACCAGGGCCGCGGCCTCGTCATTGGTCAGGCCCCAGGCGTCGGCCAGCCGCGCATAGGCTTTGAGCGCCACCGCGTCGAGATCGGCGCCGGGCGCGGAGGGAGAGAGCGGGGCGCCGGAAGCGTGCATGGGATGATCCTTGCCATATAGCTTTATATTAAGCGCCATATGGCATTCGTCAAGGCGAAGATTCCCGTTTCGCGCCCCGCGCCCATATCCGTCCGTCCGCGACCGCCGGGCGCGCTGTCGCGTTCGCATGACAGGACGGCGCATTCGCGCGCCTTGTCCGGGCCGCTCCGGGCGATAGGGTCGGGGGGGCGCCCCGCGCCCGCCGGCGTCCGAACCGCGACAGGAGATCCGACCCATGGCCCGCTACTCGGTCTTCGCGCTGGCCCGCAACGCGTTCAGCCATCATCAGGACTGGCAGCGGGCCTGGGCCTCGCCCGAGCCGAAGGCGGCGTATGACGTGGTGGTGATCGGCGGCGGGGGCCACGGGCTCGCCACCGCCTATTACCTCGCGAAGAACCACGGGATCCGGCGGGTCGCGGTATTGGAGAAGGGGTGGCTCGGCGGCGGCAACACCGGGCGCAACACCACCATCATCCGCTCGAACTACCTGCGCGACCCCTCGGCCAGGATCTATGAGCTGGCCCGCGGGCTCTACGAAAACCTCAGCCAGGAGCTGAACTTCAACATCATGTTCAGCCCCCGCGGGGTGCTGATGCTGGCCCAGACCGAGCATGAGCGCCGCGCCTATGAGCGGACCGCCCATGCCAACCGCGCCCAGGGCATCGAGACCGAGATGGTCGACGCGGCGCGCTGCGCGCAGATCGTGCCGATCCTGAATGTCGAGGGGCCGCGATACCCGGTGCTGGGCGGCCTCTGGCAGGCCCGCGGCGGCACGGCGCGCCATGACGCGGTCGCCTGGGGCTATGCGCGGGCGGCGTCGGAGCTGGGCGTGGATATTCTCCAGAACTGCGAGGTCACCGGCATCGACCGCGACGCCTCCGGCGTCGCCGGGGTCCGGACCAGCCGCGGGGCGATCCGCACCAAAAAGCTCTGCATCGTGGTCGCGGGCCATTCCGGAGTGCTGGCCGACATGGCCGGGTTCCGCCTGCCGGTCGAGTCGGTGGCGCTGCAGGCGCTGGTCTCCGAGCCGATCAAGCCGGTGATCGACTGCGTGGTGATGGCCAACACCGTGCACGGCTACCTCTCGCAGTCCGACAAGGGCGAACTGGTCATCGGCGGCGGGGCGGACGGGTTCAACAACTACACCCAGCGCGGGTCGTTCCAGCATGTCGAGGAGACGGTGCGCGCGCTGGTGGAGACGTTTCCGGTGATCTCCCGCCTCAGGATGCTGCGGCAATGGGGCGGGATCGTGGACATGACCGGCGACCGATCGCCGATCATCGGGGCGACCCCGGTTCCGGGGATCTGGATCAACTGCGGCTGGGGGACGGGCGGGTTCAAGGCGATCCCGGGCTCGGGCTGGGCGACGGCGGCGATGGTGGCCAACGGCGCCGACCCGGTGGCCGCGCCCTTCGGGCTGGAGCGGTTCCGGGAGGGGCGGATGATCGACGAATCCGTCGCCGCGGCGGTGGCCCACTGATGGCCATGCCCGCTCGCCACAATTCGGCCCGGACCAAGGTATTCGCGCCGCAATCTTTGATCGGCTCCGGCGGCGCGCCATCTTCCAGCGTCAACGAAAACGAGCGCAAGGAGAAGGCGACATGGCTGTCAACAACGGCAACGGGTCCAATTCGGTTCTGTCATTCGTGGTGGGCGGGCTGCTGGTCGCCGTCTGCGCGCTCGGCTATCTCGCCTATGCGGGCGTGGGGCCCTTCGCCTCGGACGAGCCGTCGGTCACCATCCAGCTGCCCGACGTGGACGTCAACAAGGGCGGCTGAGGCCTCCTCCCGCCGGCGCGCCGCGCGCCCGGGACATGCCCTTTCGATCTTCCTAGCAGCCTGCGACGCATCCCCCGCGTCGCGGGCTGTTTTCGTGCGCACGAAAGCCCTGTCATGCTGCTGCTGACCTGCCCGCATTGCGGCGTCTCCGCCGAGGAGACCGAGTTCCATCCCGGCGGCGAGGCGCATCTCAGGCGCTTCGGGCCGGGCGCGTCGGACGCGGCGTTTTCAGCCTACATGTTCGACCGGGCCAACCCCAGGGGCGTGCATTTCGAGCGGTGGCGCCATGCGTTCGGCTGCGGGAAGTGGTTCCATCTCGCGCGCTGCACGGCGACGCTGGAGGTGTTCGGCGCCTATCCGGCCGATGTCGGCGACCCGCCGGACGCGATCCTCGACCGCATCCGCGCCCGCCGCCCCGGCTGGGAACCCAAGACCAAGGGAGACGCCTGATGGCCCGCCGCCTTCCTGACCGCGGCCGGCTGATCGACCGCGCCCGGCCCCTCCCCTTCCGCTGGAACGGCCGCGCCCTGACCGGGTTCGAAGGCGACACGCTCGCCTCCGCCCTGCTGGCCAATGGCGAAGCGCTGATGGGCCGGTCGTTCAAATATCACCGCCCGCGCGGCGCGGTGGCGAGCGGGGCGGAGGAGCCCAACGCCCTCGCCGCCATCGGCGCCGGCGCCGGGGCCGCGCCCAATACGCGGGCCACGACCCAGAAGCTGACCATGGGGCTGGAGGCCGCGAGCCAGAACCACTGGCCGTCGCTGGAGCTCGACATCGGCGAGCTGAACGCCTTCGCCGCCCCGATGTTCCCGGCGGGATTCTACTACAAGACCTTCATCCATCCGCGCCGGGCCTGGAAGCATCTGTTCGAGCCGGTGATCCGCAACGCCGCAGGGCTCGGCCGCGCGCCGGACGGGCCGGACCCGGACCGCTACGAGTTCTTCTATCTGACGGTCGACGTGCTGGTGGCGGGGGGCGGGACCTCGGGCCTCGCCGCGGCGCTGGCGGCGGGCGAGACCGGGGCGCGGGTGCTTCTGGTGGAGCAATCCGGCGCCTGGGGCGGGCGCGCGGCGACCGACGGGGTGATGATCGACGGGACGCCCGCGGCGGACTGGGTGGCGGGCGCCCTGGCGCGGCTGGCGGCGATGGCCAACGTCACGATGCGGCTCAACACGCAAGGCTCGGGGGTCTACGATCACGGCTACGCGCTGTTGTCGGAACAGGTGGCCCGCCCGGTCGGCGCCTCCGGCCTTCGCGAACGCCTTTGGCGAGTGCGCGCCACGCGGATCGTCGCCGCGACCGGGGCCATCGAGCGTCCGCTCGCCTTCGCCGGCAATGACCGGCCCGGCGTGATGCTGGCGGGGGCCGTGCGCGACTATCTCGACCTCTGGGGCGTGGCCTGCGGCGAGCGGACCGTGGTCGCCACCAACAACGACGACGGCTACCGCACCGCGCTGGCGCTGAAGGCGGCGGGACTGGACGTGCCGGCGGTGCTCGATGCGCGCGATGCGCCGGCGGGGCCGTTGGCGGAGGCGGCGCGGGCCGCCGGCATCCCGGTCCGCGCCGGCATGGGGGTGGTTCGGGCGCTGGGCCGGATGCGGGTCTCGGGCGTCGAGATCGGGCGGATCGACGGGACCGGCCGGGGCGAGAAGCGGATCGCCTGCGATTGCGTGGCGATGTCGGGCGGCTGGTCGCCGGTGGTGCATCTGTGGAGCCATTGCGGCGGCAAGCTGATCTGGGACGAGGCCGACGCGTTGTTCGCCCCCGACCCCGACCGCCCGCCGCTGTCCCATGACGGGACGGGTTTCGTGATCGCCGCCGGGACCGCCGCGGGGCGCCTGCGCGCCGGCGCCGCGATGGAGGACGCCGACGCGGCCGGGCGCCGGGCGGCGGCGGAGGCGGGGGCTGGGACGTCTTCCGCGCCCCTTCCCGTGGCGAAGGCGGAGGCGGAGGAGGCCATGCGCCCCGTCTGGACCTCGCCCTCCAAAATGCCGCCGAAGCTCGCCGAAAAGGCGTTCCTGGATTTCCAGAACGACGTGAAGGTCGCGGACGTGCAACTCGCGGCGCGGGAGGGCTACGAGAGCGTCGAGCACGCCAAGCGCTACACCACGCTCGGCATGGCGACGGACCAGGGCAAGACCTCGAACATCGCCGGGCTCGCGATCCTGGCCGAAGCGCGCGGCGCCGCGATCCCGGAGGTCGGGACGACCACGTTCCGCCCGCCCTACACGCCGCTCACCCTCGGCGCGCTCGCCGGCGAGGCCCGCGGCCCCCTCTTCAAGCCGACCCGCAAGACGCCGATGGACCCCTGGCACGCCCGCAACGGCGCGCATTGGGAGCCGGTGGCCGACTGGCGGCGGCCCTACGCCTATCTTCGCCCGGACGAGACGGTGACGGACGCCGTGACCCGCGAAATCCGCGCGGTCCGCGACGGCGTCGGCATGATGGACGCCTCGACCCTGGGAAAGCTGCTGGTGAAGGGGCCGGACGCCGCGAAATTCCTCGACCTGCTCTACACCAACCTGATGTCGACGCTGAAACCCGGCAAATGCCGCTACGGGCTGATGTGCACCGAACAAGGGTTCCTGTTCGACGACGGCGTGGCGGCGCGGCTGTCGGAGGATTCGTTCCTCGTCCACACCACCACCGGCGGCGCCGACCGCGTGCATGGCTGGATGGAGGAATGGCTGCAGACCGAGTGGTTCGACCTGAAGGTCCACGTCGCCAACCTGACCGAGCAATACGCCCAGATCGCCGTCGCCGGGCCGAAAGCGCGGGATGTGCTGGAGCGGCTCGGCGGCATGGCGGTCGACGGCCAGGCGCTGCCCTTCCTCGGCTGGGCCGAGGGGGAGCTCGCCGGCATTGCCGCCCGGGTCTACAGGATCAGCTTCTCCGGCGAGCTGAGTTTCGAGATCGCGGTTCCTGCGGGGCAGGGGCTCGCGATGTGGACCGCGGTGGCGAAGGCCGGCGCGGCCCATGGCATCACCCCCTACGGCACCGAGGCGATGCATGTGCTGCGCGCCGAAAAGGGGTTCATCATGATCGGCGACGAGACCGACGGGACCGTGACGCCGCTCGATCTCGGCCTCGGCTGGGCGGTGTCCAGGAAGAAGGCGGATTTCATCGGCAAGCGGGGGATGGAGCGGTCGGACCTGACCCGCCCCGACCGCCTGCGGCTGGTAGGGCTGGCGAGCGAGGACCCGTCGGTCGTCATCCCAGACGGCGCCCATGCGCTGGAGGGGATCCACGCCGACGGCCGGGCGCGCACCGTCGGGCATGCGACCTCGACCTACTGGTCGCCGACGCTTGGGCGCTCCATCGCCATGGCGTTGATCGAGCGGGGGCCGGAGCGGATGGGCGAGATCGTGAAAATGTCCAACGGCGCCGCCCCGCCGATCCCGGCGAAGATCGTGTCGCCGGTGTTCTTCGATCCGGACGGGGAGCGGCAGAATGGCTGAGCGGGCGATGCGATGGGCGCGGGTCGAAGGCCGAGGCATGATCGGTCTGCGCCTGGATCTTTTCAATGCCGCGCTGACCGGCGCGGTGGAGGCCGCCGCGGGTGTGAACATTCCTGCGATCCGGCGGATCGAGACCGAGGGCGACCGAAGACTCGCCTGGATGAGCCCGGACGAGCTGCTGCTGTTCCTCCCGGCGGCGGAGGTCCCCACGACCCTCGCCGCCCTGCGAAAGGGCTTCGGGGAGGGTTTCGCGATGGCGGTCGACCTCTCCGACGCCCGCGCCCTCTACCGGCTGGAGGGGCCCGGCGCGCGCGAGGTGCTGGCCAAGGCCGCGCCGGTCGACCTGCACCCGGATCATTTCGGCCCCGGCGACTTCCGGCGCACGCGGCTCGGTCAGGTCGCGGCGGCGTTCTGGCAGGTGGGCGGGCAGGTGGCTGAAGCGCCCGAGTCGTTCGAGCTGGTCTGCTTCCGCTCGCTCGAAGGGCACATGGCGGCCTGGCTCGACCTCGCCGGCGCGCCGGGCACGCTGCCCGGGGTGTTCGCCCGCATCTGAGCCGAAATCGATTCGGACAACACTATTTACTCATCGTAAAGATTAAGAAAGGCCTTGACGCTGCGTCATCAGAGCCTTGGCCATTTCAAGGGCGCCGCTGAGCGCACGACTAAGCGCGAGCCATGCGCTGTGCGCAGAGCAGCTTTCGAAATTGATGCACTGCACAAAACCATCAGGGAACCTCATTATCTTCTCAACGGAACGAGACGAGCCGCACCCGACGCGACCGCCGACCGGACCCGGGAAAGGCCAATGGCCACGGGACGACCGACGCGAGGCGCGAGGCGGCGAACCAGGAGAAGACAGATGACCTACGCCAACCACGACCGCCTCGACATGGCCCGCATCGATCTCGAGGCCCGCCGCATGCGCGCCGAGACCCTGCGCAACATTCTGACCGGGCTTTCGACCCGCGTCCGCAACCTGTTCTCCGGCGGCCATGGCGCCACCGGCCGCGCCGCCTGAAGGCAGGCGCCGCCACGAGCTTTCCATGGCTTCAGGGGCCCTCCCTCCCCGTAGAGCCTTGGAATGACGGATGTCGAAGGGCCCTCCCTCCTGACGATGTCCGATAGACCGCCGCCGAACGCACTCCTCCCTGGGTGTTGGCGGCAGGATCTGAAACCCCGCTCGGTCCTCCCTCCGAGCGGGGTTTTTCTTTGTCCGGCGTTCCGATCCGCCCGGCGCCTCCCGGTCTGCTCTGCGCCCCCCGGTCTGCGCTGCGCAGCGTCAATGCCGCGCGGTTTCCCGGGCGAAATGCGCCGGCCGCTTCTGTTGCGTTGCAACAGGGTTTCCGCCAGAACCGAAAGTGAATTCCGGGACGCTTCGTCATCCCGCCCGCCCCGTCGCGGGGCGCCATCGCCTGCGGGTCGGCCCGCCGGATCCCGCGCGCCCGATCCCGCGGCCATTCTCGCGATCGCGCCCGCAGACCCCCTGGAGGCCCCATGTTCAACCTGTCCGCCTATCGCGAGGAATGGCTGCGCAATCCGCGCGGCGATCTGCTCGCCGGGCTCGTCGTGGCCCTGGCGCTGATCCCCGAGGCCATCGCCTTTTCGATCATCGCCGGCGTCGACCCCAAGGTCGGGCTCTACGCCTCCTTCTCCATCGCGGTGCTGACCGCGATCTGCGGGGGGCGGCCGGGGATGATCTCGGCCGCGACCGCGGCGACGGCGGTGCTGATGGTGACCTTGGTGCGCGATCACGGGCTGGAATACCTGCTCGCCGCGACCGTGCTCGCCGGCGTGCTGCAGATCGGGGCCGGCTACGCGCGGCTGGGAAACCTGATGCGCTTCGTGTCGCGATCGGTGATGACCGGCTTCGTCAACGCGCTCGCCATCCTGATCTTCATGGCGCAGCTGCCCGAACTGATCGGCGTCCCCTACCTGACCTATGCGATGGTCGCGGCAGGCCTCGGCATCATCTACCTCTTCCCCTATGTGACCAGGGCGATCCCGTCGCCGCTGGTCTGCATCCTGGTGCTGACCTCGGTCTCGCTGGGCTTCGGCTTCGACCTGCGCACCGTATCCGACATGGGCGCGCTGCCCGACAGCTTTCCGGTTTTCCTGCTGCCCGACATTCCGCTGACCTTCGAGACATTGCAGATCATCCTGCCCTATTCGGCGGCGGTGGCGGCGGTGGGGCTGCTGGAAAGCCTGATGACCGCCTCGCTGGTCGACGAGCTGACCGACACCCCCTCCGACAAGAACCGCGAGTGCATCGGCCAGGGCATCGCCAATTTCTGCACCGGCTTCATCGGCGGCATGGCCGGCTGCGCGATGATCGGCCAGTCGATGATCAACGTGAAATCCGGCGGACGCGGGCGGCTGTCCTGCTTCTTCGCCGGCGTGTTCCTGCTGTTCATGATCGTCGTGCTCGGCGACTGGGTGGGGCGGATCCCGATGGCGGCGCTGGTGGCGATCATGATCATGGTGTCGATCGGCACGTTCTCGTGGTCGTCGATCAAGGCGCTGCGCACCCATCCGCGGTCCTCCTCCATCGTGATGCTGGCGACGGTGATCTGCGTGGTGTGGACCCATAATCTCGCCATCGGGGTGCTGGTCGGCGTGCTGCTGTCGGGGATCTTCTTCGCCGCCAAGATCTCGCAGATCTTCGGCGTGCGCTCGGAGCTGTCGGCCGACGGGCGGCATCGGACCTATGTGGTCGAGGGGCAGGTGTTCTTCGCCTCGGCCGACGTCTTCTCGAAATCCTTCGACTTCCGCGAGGCGCTGGACCGGGTCACCCTCGACGTGAGCCGGGCGCATATCTGGGACATCTCCTCGGTGGCGGCGCTCGACATGGTGGTGCTGAAATTCCGCCGCGAGGGGGCCGAGGTCGACTTAATCGGGCTCAACGCGGCCTCCGAGACCATCGTCGACAAGCTGGCGATGCACGACAAGCCCGGCGCGATGGACGCGCCGGCGGGGCACTGAAGCGCGCAACAACACGGCCGAAGCGCCGGGGAGAGAGACATGGGCAAGCTGATCGCGCTGGTGGACGGGTCGGACTATTCGCGCTCGGTCTGCGAACATGCGGCCTGGCTCGCGACGCGCTCGGGCCGGTCGGTGGAGGTGCTGCATGTGATGGGGCGCCGGTCGCCGGGGACCGCGGACCTGAGCGGGGCGCTGGCGCTGGGCGCGCGCACCGCGCTGCTGGAGGAGCTGGCGGATCTGGACGCGCGCATGTCGCGGCTGGGGCAGGCGCGGGGCCGGGCGATCCTGGAGGACGCCGAGGCGATCCTGCGCAAGACCGGGGTGGCGGATGTGACCACCCGCCTGCGCATCGGCGACCTGGTGGAGGAGATGTCCGCCGCCGCGGCCGACGCCGACATGGTGGTGATCGGCAAGCGGGGCGAGGCCTCGGATTTCGCCAAGCCGCATCTGGGATCGAACCTCGAGCGGGTGGCGCGGGTGGCGGACCGGCCGGTCTTCGTGGCGAGCCGGGCGTTCAAGGCGATCGGCAAGGTGCTGGTCGCCTTCGACGGGGGGCCGAGCTGCCTGAAGGCGGTCGATCACATGTCGCGCAGCCCCACGGCGCAGGGCTTGCGGTTTCGTCTGGTGCGCGCGGGCGGGGACACGCCCGAGATGCGGCGGGGCCTGGATGGCGCGCGGGCGATGCTCGCCGGCGCGGGGATCGAGGCGGAGACGGCGGTGCTGACCGGCTCGCCCGCCGAAGCGGTGGCCGACGAGGCGGAGCGCTGGGGCGCCGACCTGATGGTGATGGGCGCCTACGGGCATTCCAGGATACGCTCGATGATCCTCGGCTCGACCACCGAGGAGCTGCTGCGGAGCTGCCGGATTCCGGTGTTCCTCTTTCGTTGAGGGAGGCCGCGCGCCGACCGTCGCGCCGGCGGCCCCGGTGCGCCCGCGCGGCGCTGGGCTGGGGGCGCTTGCGGAGCCGTCCCGGCAGGGCGGGTGC